>NYTZ01000020.1 GCA_002683735.1 Flavobacteriales bacterium | reverse complement strand
GGGAACACCCGCGCATGGGCGCTACCGATGTCTGTCCGTTCGTGCCCGTCTCCGGGGTGACCATGGAGGATTGCAAGGCGGCTGCCCATGCCTTGGGCCAGCGCATTGGTGAAGAGTTGGGCATTCCTGGCTATTTCTACGAAGAAGCCGCTACGTCGCCCGAGCGCCGCAACCTGGCCCATTGCCGCAAAGGCGAGTACGAGGGACTTGACAAACTTTCGGACCCTGCATGGACACCGGACTTCGGACCGGCTGAATTCAATGACCGTGCTCGATTCACGGGAGCGACGGCTGTGGGCGCGCGGGACTTCTTGGTGGCTTACAACATCAACCTCAATACAACCTCCACGCGTCGGGCCAATGCCGTTGCCTTCGACTTGCGGGAGAATGGCCGTGTTAAGCGGCAGGGGGGACTCACTGGTCCTGTGGTCAACGATGCGCAGGGTCAACCCATGCGGGATCCCGGACTCCTCAAGTGCGTCAAGGGCATCGGCTGGTACATCGAGGAATACGGCATCGCTCAGCTCTCCCTGAACCTCACCAACATCAGCATTACCACGGTACACGAAGCCTTTGATGCCGCGTGCGAACGGGCCATCGCCCGGGGCATGCGCGTGACGGGCAGTGAAATCGTTGGGCTCATTCCCAAACGGGTGCTCATCGATGCGGCGCACCATTACCTCCGGAAGCAGCAGCGCAGTCTGGGCATTTCAGAACAAGAAAAGGTCAAGGTCGCGGTCAAGTCCCTCGGTTTGGACGACCTCGCTCCATTCGATGCCCGGAAGCGGGTGATCGAGTACCTGCTAGAAGACGCCGGTGAAAACGTGGCGCCCCTCGCAGCCATAACCTTGACCGGGTTTGCAGACGAGACGGCCAGTGAGAGCCCGGCACCCGGGGGCGGCTCCATCTCAGCCTACGTGGGTGCACTGGGCGTGTCGTTGGGCACCATGGTGGCCAACCTGAGTGCACACAAGCGCGGATGGGACGACAAGTGGGAAGAATTTAGTGCTGTGGCGGAGCGGGGCATGGCGTTGCAAACCCGCCTCTTGCAACTCGTCGATGAGGACACGGCCGCATTTGACGCCATCATGGCGGCCTTTGGATTGCCCAAGGGCAATGATGCGCAAAAGGCGGAGCGGGCGGCGGCCATTCAGGCGGCCACNCTNGGCGCCATGGAGACGCCGCTTGAAGTGGCCGAGGTGTCGCTGGCTTCTATGGACATCATGGCGGACATGGCCCAACGTGGCAACCCGAATTCNGTAACCGATGCTGGCGTGGGCGCCCTGTGCGCCAGGACGGCCGTACTCGGCGCCGTGATGAACGTCCGGGTCAATGCGGCAGACCTGAAGGACCGTGCCAAGGCAGAGGCCATGCTGGCCAGGTGTGCTGAATTGGAGCGGGAAGCCGAGGCGNAGGAAGCTGCGGTCCGCACCCGGGTGACGGAAGTGCTGGCAGGCTGATTAGCCTTCTGTTTCGCCACTTTCTTCGGCGGTGACGGCTTTGCGCAGCGCTTTGGCCAATGTGGTGACCCGCTTGGCATCGACCGGATACAGCTCGCCTTCGAACCAACGGCCTTCATGTGCCACTCCGGCGCTGTGTCGGGCAGAGGCACGGAAACACGAGAGGCCTGCGGTCCACATCCGCGCNGCACCGTGTGGCAANACGGCGCCGGAAGCGTAGACGTCGAAATCGACACGGGATTGCCAGTCCACNAGGTNCTCGAGTCCTTTGATGGCATTGCCGAAACCTGCACTGGATGCGAGGCCTGCAATGGGCATCTNGGAGAGTTTGTCGAAATCGCGGTGTGGCTTTTTGGCACTGTCGATGGCCCTTCCGGCCATGATGTGCTGCCCGCCAAACCGGGAGATGGCCATTTCGAGCAGGTCGAAGTCAAATTCGAGGTGGCCGTTGAGCCCGCCAATGAGGACCTGATTGGCGCCTTGTTCCAAGCTCCATTCCGCATCGCGCAGGATGATGTCCTTTTCGGAAGCGGTGAAGACGAGGTGGCCTTCACGCGGTCGGATGGCCACGATGACCGGAAGGTCGGTGGCCGCAATGCCCGCTTGGATGGTGCCTGGCGAAGGGGTGACTCCACCTGCGGTATAGCAACCGGCCAGCTCGATGCGCGTGGCACCGCCCCGCGCAGCTCGGGAAACATCGCCGGGTGTGCTGCAGACGATCTGGAGATCAAAGGGCTGTTCCATCGCACGCACAAGTTACGGCGGGGTAGAGGCGAAAACCGCGAAGCCGGACCACAGGGGACCGGCTTCGCAGAAGANGGGGATGGNAAGGNTTACTTCGCCTTGGCAAAGGAGCGCTTCTCCTTGATGCGGGCAGACTTGCCCGTGAGGCCGCGCAGGTAGTAGATGCGGGCACGGCGNACCTTACCTCGCTTCATGATTTCGATGTTCTCGAGAAACGGGCTGCTGATGGGAAAGACCCGCTCGACACCCACGCCGGACGCCATCTTACGAACGGTGAAGGTTTGGGTCGGTCCTTCGCCGCGGCGCTGNATCACGATGCCTTGGAAGACCTGGGTACGCTCTTTGGAGCCCTCCTTGATCTTGTAGCTGATCTTGACGGTGTCACCGGCGTTGAATTCAGGCCAATCCTGAACGGGGGTGAGCTGCTGGGAGATTTGACGAAGACGATCCATNNCGNTGNAGNGTATGNGNGTCCGAANNAACGGGNTGCAATATTACGANANTTCANGCCTCGTCCAACAGGTCTGGACGAAGTCGTTTTGTGCGCTCCACAGCCTGTTCCATTCGCCACTGTTCAATCTCGGCATGGTGCCCTCCGAGCAAGACTTCCGGAACCTTGTGTCCGTTCCATTCTGCGGGCCGCGTGTAGACGGGCGGCGCCAGCAGTCCGTCCTGGAAGCTGTCTGTGAGGGCACTCTCCCCATCTCCGATGGCTCCGGGGANAAGGCGCACCAGCGCGTCGGCNAGCACGGCAGCGGCCAACTCGCCTCCGCTGAGGACATAGTCACCAATGCTGAGCTCNAGGGTGATGACCTCGTCGCGGATGCGCTGGTCGATGCCCTTGTAGTGGCCACAAAGCAAGAGAAGGTTGCCCGATAGGCTGAGCTGGTTCACCCGCGGCTGGGCCAGGCGCTCGCCGTCGGGGGTGAGGTAGATGATGTGGTCGTAATCCCGCTGAGATTGGAGCTCGGCCATTGCATCTGCAATGGGTTGGATAGCCATGACCATTCCCGCACCGCCGCCAAAGGGGGTGTCGTCGATTTTGCCATGCTTGTCGGTCGTCCACTTCCGGATGTCGTGAACCTCGACCTCCACGACCCCGGCTTTTCGCGCCCGGCCGACGATGCTTTCGCTGAAAGGACCCCGAAGCAGGTCGGGGACAGCGGAGAGGATGTCAATGCGCATGTGAATCAGTATTCAGGNTGGNAGGGGGCATTGTCCAAGAAGTTGATNCCGGCATCGTACGNCATGTCGAGAAGCCGGCNGCTCATGCCGTCGTCGATTTGGTTGCCGAAGNTGACCCAGCTTNCCNGGGAGAGCTNNGAAAGTTGCAATCCACTGCGGCTCAATCTGCGGTATTCCATGTTGCGAAGTTAGCTGGGCAGGCCCCGGAGAAAACTTGGTGGGGGGCCGAGGTGTCATTTCAGAACGCTGGCAATGTTCCGGCTCTCCCATCCTTTTTTGAGCCCCATGGAGCATTCTTCCTGAACNGCGGCGATCACCCATCATTTTGAAGTCTACAACAGCATCTTTCAGACCCTGCCGTTGCTTGTCATTGAGCAGGCGGCTTTGCAGTGGTTGTGCGGCCAGGGTGACTCTCCGGCGCCTGAGGAAGTGTTGGATAAATTGGTGGTGCGAACCATGGTTGGCATTGTCAACGCAGGGCGCAACGCCGTTTGACTTNGGTTCGCCTCTGGGTGTCAACGAAAAAAGCCCCGCCATACGGCGGGGCTTTTTTGTGTCGTTTCTGACTGAATTATTTGCCTTCCTCCATCGNAGCGGCTTCATCGACGGGCGCCATTTTGGGCTTCGTCACAAAGTCGATCTCGGAGATGAGGTTGTCGGCGCCGGCCATCTTGTCGATGACCCACATCACGTAGCGGATGTCTACGCTGATGGTGCGCTGGAGCTCGGGCTCGAATGCGATGTCGCCGCTCATGGCTTCCCAGTTGCCGTCAAAGGCGAGGCCGATGAGGTCACCGTCGCCGTTGAGGACGGGGCTGCCGGAGTTGCCGCCGGTGATGTCGTTGCCGGAGATGAAGCAGAGCACGAGGTCTCCGTTTTCGTCGGCGTAGCGTCCGTAGTCCTGGTTCCGGATGAGCGTCTCGAGGGTGGGGTCCACCACGAACTCGGGGTTGCTGTTGTCCTTCTTCTGCNANGATGCCGTTGGCCGTGGTGACGAAGTCGTAATGCACGGCGTCGGCGGGGTCGTAGTCCCCAACTTGGCCGTAGCTGAGGCGCATGGTGGAATTGGCGTCTGGGTACCACATCTTCTCAGGCTGCATTTCACGGAGGCCGGCGGTCAGCAGGCGGTAGCCCTTGTCAAACTTGCTCTGCTCCGGAGAGGCGAAGTAGCCGCGGTACGTGTCGATCAGGCTCATGGCTGCGGCCACGGCGAGGTCCTTGTCAAGGGCCTTCTGATCGGGATCGGCGAGGAACTCCTTGAAGCGGACCGGGTCGGTCAGGAAGCTCTTGGGGTACATCTTGTCGGCGTACCGGGCGAAGTCTCCCTTGTACTTGTCGCGTACGGTGGCGAAGAAGGCCGGATGCTGGTCCGGTGCGATGTCCGTCATGTACTTGGTCATGAGCTGGATGAACAGGTCGCGGTCGGTCTCCTGGTCGTAATCCTTGAAGAATCCGTCGGCCCGGCCTTGAAGGGCGGCGGCGGCACCGGCGGCGCGGTCGGCATCCTCACTGAAGAGGCCTTGGGCGCCCATGCCGACGCGGAACGCAAAGAGCATCAGATCACATCCGATGAGGCCGGCCTCGAGCGAGTATACCTGTCCCTTGACGGTGGCGTCGGTGTTGGCGTAGTACTCGTCGAGCAGGCCGAGGGTCTCGCCATAGAGGGCCTCCCGGTCGGCATTGCCGTCCATCCAGGCGCTGAACTCGTCCTCGAGGGCCTTCTTCTTGCCGTAGACGTCGAGTGCCTTCAAGCCCTTGGACTGGCCGATGTAGTACTTCCAGTAGTTCGCCGTCTGGGCATACTTGGCGGCGTACTGGATGCGCACGGCAGGGTTGGCGTCCATGTGGGACTTCATGGTCTTGAGCTTGAGGTCACGTACCTCCACCACACTTGGGTTGTAAAGGTCGAGGGCCTGCTGGATGCCACGGCTGCTCAGGAAGCGGTCCGTGCTGCCCGGGTAGCCCATGATCATGGTGAAGTCTCCATTCTGAACCCCGTCGAGGCTCACCTTGAGGTGGCGCTTGGGCTGATAGGGAATGTTCTCCTCGCTGTAGTCGGCCGGATTGTTTTCGGCGTCCGCGTAGATGCGGAGGAGAGAGAAGTCGCCCGTNTGGCGGGGCCACATCCAGTTGTCCGTGTCGCCACCGAATTTGCCGATGCTCTCCGGCGGGTTGCCNACGAGGCGGATGTCGTTGTAGTCCCGATANACGAACAGGTAGAATTCGTTGGCGTGGTAGAAGGACTTCACCTGCGGGCGGAAGTCCGGGCTGATGCCGCGCTCTTCTTCCTCTATCTGGGCAATGGCGCCTTGGATGGCGGCCTGGCGTGCGCCTTCATCCATGTCGTCAGTGATGTCGGCGAGCACGCGCTCGGTGACGTCTTCAATGCGCTGCAGAAAGGTGACGCTGAAATCGGGAATCGGCTTTTCCTCCTCCAGGCTCATGGCCCAGAATCCGTTGGTGAGGATGTCGTTTTCCACCGTGCTGAAGCCCTGGATGGCGCCATAGGCACAGTGGTGNTTCGTGAGCACGAGGCCTTGGCTGGAGATGAGCTCGGCCGTNCAGCTGCCCCCGTTGAGGGTGATGACGGCGTCCTTCAGGCAAGCCTGGTTCAAGGAGTAGATGTCTTCGGAGCTCAAGTTGAGCCCCATTTGCTGCATTTCAGCTTCGTTGATGCGCTTCAACATGTGGAGGAGCCACATGCCTTCGTCGGCGCGGGCCGGAATGACGGCGAGTTGGAGGGCTGCGAAAAGCAGCAGGAAGAGACGTTGCTTCATGGATTGAATCGTTGTTCTGTGCCTGTGCGGATGACCTGCGCAAGCGCGGCGAAAATAGGGGTGCGTCTTCAAAGGCCCTCAGGGGACCAGCCGGTGACAGAAATCAGGCTGTCCATCAGGATGTAGAGTGCATCCACTGGAGGGGCGTCGATCCGGTCCACGAGGACCATGCCGGAGAGGAGGATGCGCTTGGTGGGAAGGTCGGTGACCATCGGATTGTCATACACNCCGACCTTNTCCTTGAAGGCCACTTCGTGCGCCGTCTGGGCCACCNGCTGCATCTGGGCTTCTGTCCATTGGCNACTGAAGATGCCTTCCTGGGCCACATTGCGGCGACCGTTGTACCGGGCTTGGCCGTCAGAATGGACTTCGAGAATGAAGGAAGGGCAAGCACCGAAGCAAGGAGTGCGTTCATAACGCAACCAAGGCTCGGAGTCGGTTTTCANATAGGCAGTAGGGCCTGCACAACTGCTCAGCACTGCCGCGACAGCGACTCCCATTCGCCAAATCACTTCTTTCGCTTCTGATTGCGGGCCTTGCGGGCTTGGTCGCGCTGTTGCTTCATTTCTTCGGCGCGCTTTTGTTGTTCTTTCTGCATGGCTTCGAGCCGCTCTGCAAATCCGCCTTTCTTCTTTTTCTCGTCTTTAGGCTCGGCTTGCTTCGCCTTGATCTTCTCACGGATCTTCTCTTCGTCAATGAAGAATTTCTTGACGGTGGAAACCTGCCCGATGGTGATGACGTTGGCGATGAAGTAGTAGAGGCTCAGGCCGCTGGCGAACTTGTTAAAGAAGAACAGCATGAACAGCGGCATGATGCGGGCCATGATGCGCATGTCCGGCATGCCGGGTTGCGTCGGAGCAGCTTGTTGTCCCATGGTTTGACCCATGATGACGAACATAGAACCCGCCATCAGCAGAGTGAAACCGGAGACGTGCGCGCCGTAGAATGGAATTTCGAAGGGCAGGTTGAGAATGCTGTCAAATGCCCCGAGGTCGTCGGCCCACAGAAAGCTTTTTCCGCGCAGTTCAATATTGGCGGGGAAGAAGCGGAACATTGCATACAGCAGCGGCATTTGGATCAGCTGTGGAATGCAACCAGCCAAGGGGTTCACACCGCTNTCCCGATACAGCTTCATGGTTTCCTGCTGACGCTGCATGGCGTCATCTTGGTCGGGGTACTTCTCGTTGATGACCTGCAGGTCGGGTTTCAGCACCCGCATTTTGGCCGAGCTCACGTAGTTCTTCCATGTGATGGGGAAAAGGACGGACTTGATGAGCAGGGTCAGGACGAGGACAATCAATCCAGCCGAACCGATGTGGCCAGCCAGGAAAGCGTATANCGGGAAGATCACGTTGCGGTTGATCCAGCCGAAAATCCACCAGCCGAAATCGATCACACGGCCGATCTCACCCCAGCCGGTCGTCTTGAGAACCGAGGCGTCGTTGGGACCGAAGTAGAAGCGGACCTCCGCCATTTCCCGGCCGTTGATGTCCTGGGTTGGCAGGGTAATGTCCATGCCATAACGCATGGTGANGGAGGTNTCGGCNGGGTCGGTGGGGGGCAAGCTCCGCAGGCGGCCCGATGTGAAGCCGACCTCCGTTCCTACGATGGCGGAGAAGTAATTCTGTTTGAAGGCCACCCATTCCACGGGGTCCTCGATGTCGGTCGACTTGTCGGTGCCCTCACTGAGGTAGTCCCGAGCGCGGCCTTGTTCACGATAGAAAATGCTGCTCTTCTGGCGTTCCACGTCGATGCCCTTCTCATTGTGGGAGCCGTCGGCTTGCCATTGGAACCCCACTTCACCACGGGCGTCGGCAAACTCGGCCTCCACATCCACTAGGTATCCGTCGATGGTGTAGGTCAGGGTGCGCAAAGGTCCGTCTCCGCGGTTGGCGAGGACCACTTTGTCGGCGGACTCTGAGACGACGTCGAACCGTTGGTTGTACGACCCTTCACCCCGGGCAACCCAATTCATGTCGGAGCTTCCTTCGTTCCAGAGGCGGATTGGCTCTTGGTGCCAGTAGTCCAAGTACCCATCAGTGAGTGTGGCCGACATGGGAATGCCTCCCTCGGTGGTCAAATCCACGCTGAGTACCTCGGAGGCCAAGGTGACGGTGCGGGCGGTGTAGGTGCTGTCCTCGATGCTGGGCGCACTCGGGAATTCGGCCACTGCAGCCGCGGTCTCTGGCGTGGTCGTGGTTTCCGCTTGGGTTTCTGCCGCCGGTTCAGGGACGGGCGCGAAATAGAGCTGATACACGATGACCATCGCGAAAATCAGCAGGAAACCGGTGATGGTGTTGCGATCCATGTGGGGGCAAACTTACGGGTTCACCACGCGTGGGCGAGGTCATTCATCCACAAGCCTTTCACTTTCATGGCTTGCTCGAGGATGTCACGAACGCATCCTTCGCCGCCACGAACCCGGCTNACGTAGTCACAAACGGCACGGACCTCTGGGACGGCGTCGTTTGGACAACAGGACAATCCTACGGCTTCGAGCACGGGAATGTCGGGGATGTCATCGCCCATGTAGCAGACCTGGTCCATTCGGATTCCCCAGCGCTCGCACAGCGCTTCCATCTCACCGAGTTTCACGGCGGCCCCTGTGATGACTTCGGTGACCCCAAGGCCATTCATGCGCCGGGTGACCTCATCGCTGCGCCCACCGGTGATCATGGCCAGTTTGACGCCGCACTTCGCTGCGTGTTGCACCGCATAGCCNTCGCGCGTNCTCGCGGTGCGGACTTGCTCGCCGCCGGGCATGAGGAAGACCGTGCCGTTGGTGAAGACGCCGTCGTTGTCGAAGACGAAGGCTTCAATCCCGGCGAGGCGCTGCTTGAAATGGAGGGAGGGGGTCGTGTCCATGGTGGGAGAGGATGCGGTGGGTCAATTGCGCGTGCAAATCCGCCAAGTCAGGGTTGGCCTTGTGAAGCAGGTTTTGCTGGGCGAGGAGGGTGTTCCGGTCGTTTCGGGCCGCGGGTCCGGTCACGGTGTCGAGGGCCTGGCCGTGCAGGGCCCGGTCGACGCTGGCTTTGACTAGTGGGGAAAGCAGACTGGGGTCCAGCCCCATATCGCGAAGGTGGACTTCCACGGTGCCGATCCAGGCCGCAGTCAGGTTGCCGAGCAGGACCGCCCCCAGATGAAGGTGCCTCCGTTGTAGGTCGCTCACATCGAAAGATTGTGGGGCCAAAGCACGGGCCCACTGGCGAAACCCTGGGTCGACGGCATCGACGGCCATGGGCAGGACGTCCCATGAGGGTGGGACTTCGGACTGGAAGGTCATGGGCGGCCAGAGCACCGCGTTGCGGTTGCGGTCACCAAGGACGTCGCGCGGCACCGACCCGGCATGGTGGATTAGCCACGTGGAGGCCGGGAGAAGGTTTCCCATGCGGGTGGCCAATTCCGGGAGGGCGTCATCGGCAACGGCGAGGAACACGGCATCGGCATCATCCGGTGTCCACGCTGCCAATGGCTTGGCGCCGGGGTGTGCGCTGCGGTTCCAGCGTTGAACGGTCATGCCCAACGCTTCCAGCCGGTCGGCGAGGTGCTGGCCGAGGCGGCCCATGCCAATGACGTGGGCGGATTGGATCATACGGCAGGGGAAGACTTTTGACGCCGACGCCCTTGGCGGGCAGACATCAATGCCCCGGCGGTCATGATTAGGCAGCCGAGCCAGAGGAGGTTGATCTGCGGGAATACGATGGCTTGCATGACGATGAAGTCGCGCCGCACGGATAGGTTTTCCCAGACCACCGTTTCGAAGGTGGCTTCCGCCGGTCGGAACCCGTCGATGCGAAGTTTCACGCCGCGTTCTTCGACGGTGACCATGTCGGGGATGATCAAGCTGTCCCGCACGATGTAAAGTGCCGTGAAATTCGTGTCAGGTCCTCCTCCAGACAGTCGGAAGTGGGCGGCCACGGCGAGGTCCTTGTCCAGGAGACCGAAAGCCGGTTTCTGTGCGATGGTGACGGCAGAGATGGAGTCGAGGGCCAGGACAGATTTTCCGATGATGAGGCTGTCCCGGCGCATGAGGTCGTGCTTGCGTCCTTCCATCCAGCCGTCTTCGTCGGATTCTGGATCGGAGACTCGCCCCCATTTGATGTGGGTGTACAGGTCCTTGTTCCAATAGCGCTTGGTGTCGGGCTCCGGGGCATTGCCCATCTGTTCATTGAGCTGAATGCGCGGATCGAGGGTGAAGGCATAGGGCCCCGGCTGTCCCGCCGACCACCCCTTGGCCTCCCGCTGTTGGCGCTCATTGGGCAAGGGGATGAAGGTCCAATGGCCTTCGAGGTCATCCTCGAATTGTGGACTTGCCGTGTGGGCGGTGTGGCATTGGAAGAGGAAACCATCCCGGGCCACCACCTCGCCGGGGAGGTAGTCTTCAGGCAGCGTTTTGAAGTAGTCAACGGCAAACTTGGCGTGGATGCCTTCCTGCCTGCGTTCGCGGTAGCAGACATAATATGGCCCCATGGCAATGGTGTCGCCTTGGAGGAGCAACAGGTCTTCCTCGTTGCTCAAGGCTTCGTTGAGCATGGCGAGGTCGCCGAAGCGATTGGCACTGATGATGTCCTTCTTGGCCGTGGACAGCACCGCGCCAAAAATCACAAGGGCAAACCCGATGTGGGCAATGCTGGCCCCGGCGTGGTTCCATTTCCCCTTCAGGACTTGCATCACATAGTCGGTGTTGGCAGTGACCGACCACATGCAGGCAAGCAGCAAGGCCACTCTTGGGGCTTCCCAGGCGGCGAAGTCATAGGCCAGCAGGAAAGCGCCGGTCAAGACCACTGCGGCCAACAAGCTGCGCAGGAGCTTCAGGAAAAGTCCCTTGCCGCTGTCCATGCGGTAGCGCAAGAATTGAGCAAAGGCTGTGATTCCAATGAACAGGAAGGCAAGCGGCACTTGGACGGCATGGTAGGTCGCATCGAAATCGGTACCTGGGGCGAGGTCGTGGGTGGCCAGTTTCCGGGCAAGTTGCGAACCGGTTGACTCGAAGAGGCTTTGGAACACGCCACTGAACGGGGCCAGGAAGTGGTTGAGGACCGGCAGGCTGGTTTGGAATGTGATGTGGACGGCAGAAGCGAACATCAGCATGCCGCCGACAAACATCCAGAATTCACGGCTCCAAAGTGGGCTGTCCTGGTCGGTCCTGGGCAAGTGGCCCAGGTGGCCCCGCAACACGGCTGCCGTCATGACCGCGAGCATGGCCAGGATGCAGAGGGCCGGGTCGGCCACGGCAATGCCGATGGCGAGCAGAAGTTGAACGCCGGAAAACGCCCAGCGCTCCCGGCCTGCCGGCAGAATCAGGGCACAGAACAAGGCGCAGCAACCGAGCAGAAAGGCCAGGAGCTGGGGCAGGATGCCACTGTCCACGAAGCTGTGCACTGAGGTGTCGCCGAGGATGCCGCTCTTGGTCAGGAAGGTCGAGTAGACGATCAGCAGGAAGGACAGGCCGATCATCAGGTAAGTGGCGGTCACGGCCGTCCCTGGCTTGGATCGGTTGATGAGCAGTAAATGGGCGCCTGCAACGAGCACGAGCCACGGTACGAGGGAGCTGTTCTCCACCGGGTCCCAAGCCCAGAATCCACCAAAGCTCAGGGCTTCATATGCCCAAGCGCCACCCATCAGGATACCGGCCCCGAGGATGCCGATACCGAAGAAGGCCCACGGCACGGCACGGCGCATCCAGGAGGTGTGGTCTTGCGTCCACAATCCGGCCATGGCCATGGCGAACGGCATCAAGGTGCTGGCAAACCCAAGGAAGAGGGTTGGAGGGTGGATGACCATCCAATAGTTCTGGAGCAGGGGGTTGAGTCCTTGACCATCAGCAAACTGCGGAATGAGGGCGAGGTAGTCCGGATTGAAGGTCCACGGCAATCCAGCATTTTGAGGCTGCTCCCGCAGCAGCAGGAACGGGTCGAGCCCGAATTGGAATTCGCCGAAATACAGACCGAGCAGCATGGAGCTCAAGGCGGTCAGTATGCCGCCGTGCACGGCCATGACCGGGGCTTCCAGTTTGCCGGGATTGCGCCAGAGAAAGACCAGGGCGAGCACGAGAATCCACCCCATCCAGATGAGAAAGCCTCCTTCTTGTCCGCCCCAGAAGCTGGACAGCATGAACCCGAACGGCATGGCGTCATTCAGATGTTTCCAGATGTACTGGAATTCATACCGGTGGCAGAAGATGAGCAGGTACAGGAGGGCAATGGTACCGAAGATGCTGGCCGCGTGAATGCGGAATCCCCAACGTCCCAACTGTCGCCAGCGGACGTCAGCACCGTGGCGAACGGCGGCGGTGTAGCCGATGGTCGATGCCAGGCCGGCAGCAAAGGCCATAGACAGCAGGAACCGTCCGAAACTGGCGGCCAAGGTCCATTCTCCGGTGTAGGTGATGTCCACGGTGGCGGATCAGTTCGCAGCCGTGGCCTCCCCGAGGCTGTGCGACTGTTCGTTGTATTTGCTCGGACATTTCATCAGCATCTCACTGGCGATGAATTCGCCATCGATGACGGTGCCGTACAGGTCAATGGATTCGCTTTGCTCGAGGCCGGTCGGCTTGGCTTTCGTCAGGAGCACCTCTTGAATGTCCCCTTTCTTGTCGCGCATGTGAAACCGGGTCTCGGCCACGGCGACTTCAGGGTCGTAGACCACCGGATGGTCGGTGTCGAGCGTGCCGGAGACCTTAAACTCAATGCCGGGTTCAGCGAAGGCCCGGGCAAAAACAACCGATTCGCTGTTCGTGGTGAATACGCTGAACAGGGTGCCCATCAGTACGGCGACCAGCAAGATGACGACGATGTTCGTGCGGCTCATGAATTCAGGCGTTGGGGTCGTTCTGCTCGGATTCGAGTCGGCTCAACCGGCGGTCCATTCTCCAGAGGGAGATGGCCAAGCCTGCAAGGATGACCAGCGCCACGACCGTGACGACGTGCGCTTTGCCGCTGCCAAAGAAGAAGCCTTCGAGGGCGCTCGTGAGAATGGAAGCCATGGACTTTACGTTCATCGGGTCAACAGGTGGTGTTCGAGGCGGTTCATGCGGAGGCGCAGGGTGTACATCCAGTAGCACAAGGCTCCCCAGCCGATCACGGCCGGGTAGAACACGGCGCGCAAACTGTTGTCAAGGTCGTAGCTGTTGAAGCCCGGATTGCCATCCTTGCCAGGGTGCAAGCTCTCGGTGTATCGCGGGAGCACCATCAGGAGAATGACCAGCATGACAAAAGCAAAGACATTGTAGACTGCGGCAATGCGGCCGGCGCGTTCATCTTCGACCATGGCCGCCCTCAATACCATGTAGCCGGAGTAGAGGAGGACGGTGACCAGCGCGCCATTGAGTTGAGGGTCGGACACCCACCATGCGCCCCAGGTCCATCGGGCCCACAGCGATCCCGTAGCCAGGCCGAGGAGGCCGAAGACCAATCCAGTGCGGACGGCGGCCTCTGCACGATGGTCCCAGTTCACCTTTCCGGTGCGTAATTGCGCGAGCGAAGCCACGAACCCGATGCCCATGACGAAGAACATCGCGAACCACATGGGCACGTGCCACAGCAGGTTGCGGACGCTTTCAAGGATGTTGGGCTGGAAGGGGAAGCTGAATCCGAGCTGGGGTTCCTGCTCTGCAGGTGGGGCGGCGACCACCTCCGCAGGAAGGGAGCCGTTTGCAGCATCTTCCACGAAGAAAGCGTTGCCAAGAAAGAGGGTGCCTGCCTCCGGTGTGAACAGGAAGGCGTCCAATGCAGGTGAAGGCAAGGTGGCTGGAATGGCCACCTTGGCCTCTACGCGGTGCGGGGTGAGTCCGGTGAGTTCGGTTTGTATCAACCCTTCGCCAGAACGGAGGATGAGGGTGAACGCTTCATGGGCATCGGTGGCCGTCGCGAAGGGTTGACCGATCGCGTCGAGTGCAATGGTGGCGATGCCGGGCGCAAGTCGCGAAGGCGAAGCTTGCACAAAACCGGGTTGGAGCGGGGTAGAGAACCCGCGGAGAATCACGTAAGCCAGAAGGGCCACGCCGCCCCATTTCCACAGGCTATTCCAGCTGTTCATGCGCGCCAAATGTAGGGGAACAGAATGCACGCGATGACGCTGGTGCCTGCGCTCAACGCCGCGAGGAACAAGGGCGTTTCTCCGAGCATGGCGAAGGGGGTTCCGTCCAAAGCGCCTCGGGTTAGACGGGTGGCGAGGATCAATTGGGGAAGGAGCAGGGGCAGGCCCAATACGGCCCCCAGTGCCCCACCACCCGACTTGACTTGCGAGGCGACCGCTGTCACGAATACGAGGGTGGTCGTCATGGACAGTCCGCCGAGCCAAGCGCCCAGCACGAGCAGTCCGGGATGTCCGGCCGCATCCAGCCCATCCGGCCATCCAAGGAACAGTACAAAGGCGCCAAGAACCAAGGCAGTCAGGGCCGTCGTCGTCAAGACAGCGTGGACCAACTTGCCGAGAATGAGGCCGAGCGGGTCTACCGTCCATTGTAGATAGCGGCGCGTGGCGGACCGTTCGCGGTCAAACAGCCGGCCCACGGCGGTGAAGCCGCTGAAGAGGTAGACCAACCAGAGCATGGCTGTCCACGCTCCTGAGGCAGTTTGACGGTCTGCAGCCTGGAAGGCGACATAGACGGAAGCGATGGCGAACAGACCGACGGCGGCCAGCTGGTGCCCCTGTCTCCATTCCATCCGCCACTCCATACGGGTGACCGCCAGTGCCGTGCGCAACGGGCTTTGGAAACCGCCGTTCATCCGAGGTTGAGGCTGGGAATGTGGCGCGCGACCTTGCAAAAGAGTTCGGCCATGTTGCGTGCGTCATCGATGGCTCGGTGTTCGGTTCCGGACCAGGAGATGGATTCGGTCTCCAGCGCATTCTTAAGCCCAATCTGGTTCTTGGACTCCTTCCATTTGCCGAAGTGCTTCTGGAAGCAGACGTGGGCGTCCAGCCAGTCGAGGCGGATGTCGTGCAATTGGGCGTCCGTGTTGAGCTGTCGCTTGTCAAATTCGCCCCAACTCATGGGAATCACCTCATGGGAGCCCACACCCATCCAGTCCTCGTAGTCTTCCATGACCTCGTCGAATTGCGGGGCATGGTCCACGTCGGATTGGCGGATGGAAGTCAAGGAAGTGCAGAACTTGCTGATGATCGGGTGCATCATCGGGCGGACAAAGGCGCAGAATTCGGAAACGATCTCCAGATTCTCGTTGACCTTGACGGCCCCGACTTCGATGATTTCCACCCGTTTCGGTCGGCTGGTCCGCCAGCAGGTGGCCTCGAGGTCATACAAGATGAATGCCTTCTCCATGTGGCGGCAAAGATAGCGTCCGCCGCGCCCGGCGATTGTGAATGGAAGAGAAGGTTTAGCCTCCTTGTGCGCCCTGTGCCTGGAGGGTGTTCCCTTTAGATTCGAGGCCGTGCACATGGATGATGTGCTCGATGGGGGCGTCGGCTCCAGCGGGGTCGTATTCGCTCTTGAGGTCGTGACCGAACAAGCGGGCCAACCCTTGCCACATGAAGGCGCTGAGCCGTCCTTTGAGTTCCTGGACCACCCCAAAAGTGGTGCGCTCAGCTTGGCGGTCAATGAGTCGGATGAGCAAGATGCCTTCTCGCACGGTCATGCGGCGCAGTTCGCCTTCGAACCGTGCTTTGAGGGCGTCTTCACGGGAGGCGATGAGCGATTTTCTGGCCTTGTTATCGGGCAAGCCGGGCAATTCGCGCTCCAAAGTATCCATCATTTGACCGGCATAAGCGGCGTATGGCCACACTTTGAGGACCCGTTTCTCCANTCGGCTGTACCGGCGGGAACCNGGCTGGCATCGGTGATCGGCGGGGATGGAAGGAGGCCCTGATACGACGGCTTCTTCGAGCTGGACCAGGGGGGGGAGGCTGTCCGTCGTTTGCACGACATGGCCCGCTGACGCCTCCAAGGAGAAGGCGAAGGCCAAGAACATTCCAAGCAAGGGCAGGCCGCGCATCGCGGGATTGGAACGGAATCGCACAGCAAAAGTTGCCTTTCCGGGTTCAGGGAGCGAACCGGCGCGCCCAAGCGTTGTCCTCCGCTTGCACCGAAGAAGCGCCTTTGGCCATGCCTGATTCCTGAGCGTCCAGTACGGCGGTCACGGCAGACCAAGGAAGGGCTTCCCGGCGGGCATTCCGGTGTTGGGCGAAACGGTCGCTGTCAAANTGGGCGCNNACAAAACCGGTGTCGAAGCGGCCCGAGATGAAGGCTTCGTGATCGAGAACNTACCGGCCGAACTCCAACGTGGTTTCCAAGCCGTGGATGTGGTATTCGTCGATGGCNCGGCGCANCCGCTCGATGGCCTGNGTCCGGTCCATGCCATGCGCACAGAGTTTGGCGATCATCGGGTCGTAGTGGATGGAAATTTCGTCGCCTTGCTCCACACCGGCATCGACACGGATGCCCGGGCCTTCCGGAGCCACGTGGATGCCGAGCGTACCGGTGGAAGGCAGGAATCCGGCGGGCACGTCTTCAGCGTAGACGCGGAGTTCGATGGCGTGGCCATGGATTTGCAGGTCTTCCTGACGGATGCGAAGGACCTCACCCCGCGCAATNCGTACCTGTTCTTCCACAAGGTCNACCCCGGTGATCATCTCGGTGACGGGATGCTCCACCTGAAGGCGGGTGTTCATCTCGAGGAAGTAGAAATTCCGATCTGCGTCGACGAGAAACTCCACCGTGCCGGCTCCGACATAACCGCAGCTTCTGGCGCAATCCAAAGCACAGGCGCCCATTTTGGTGCGGAGGTCATCGTCCAGCAGGGCGGAGGGGGCTTCCTCGACCACCTTCTGGTGGCGCCTTTGGATGCTGCATTCGCGCTCGAACAAGTGAATGCCGTTTCCGTGCTGGTCGCACAGCACTTGGATTTCGATGTGGCGGGGTTTGGTGACGAAGCGTTCAAGGAACACCGCGCCATTGCCAAAGGCACTCTTGGCCTCGCTCATGGCGCGTTCCGTCTCGCCTCGGAGGTCGGAGGGGTCGTGGACAACGCGCATGCCCTTGCCACCGCCACCGGCACTGGCCTTGACCATGACCGGGAAACCAATTTCGACAGCGAGGCGCTCGGCCTCATCGAGGTCGGTGACTTCGCCATCTGACCCTGGGACCAGCGGGACGTTTTGCTGGGCCACCGCTTCCTTGGCCGACAGCTTGTCGCCCATAGTGCGGATGCTATTGGGTTTGGGGCCGATGAAAGCCATTCCTGCGGCTTCCACGGCTTCGGCGAAATCGGCATTTTCGCTCAGGAAGCCATAGCCGGGGTGGATGGCGTCGGCACCTGAGGAACGCGCTGCCTCGAGAATTCGGTCGACCACGAGATAGCTCTGCGATGCGGTGGCCGGACCAATGTGCACGGCTTCGTCAGCGTATCGGGCAAAGGGCATGCCGGCATCCACATCCGAATACACTGCCACACTCGGGATGCCCATGCTGCGCAGGGTTCGCATGATGCGCAGGGCGATTTCGCCGCGGTTGGCGACGAGNACCTTGGTGATGGGCCGGAGGGAAGGCTGGACGGACATGGCCCAAAGTTGGGGCACACCGTCCGATTCCGTCAAAGCGGGTAGCGGCGCGCGATGAGTTTTTCGAACCACCGTGCTGGAAGGGCCCGCTTGAGGTGGATGGCGAGCCGTTGCAGGGGTGGGGCCACCGTTACGTAAAGCGGCGGATGCGATTGGCCGAGGAGCTTTAGGACGGCGCGCCCCATGTCGGCCGGGTCCTTGGAATGAGCGACTTCCGCATTGACAGCGTCGCACACTTCATCAAATCCCGGATACGTGGCGGCATCCGGGGTCGCCACCTTGAGTCGGTTGTTGTTGATCGCGGTCTTGAAGTCGCCGGGCCGAAGGACGGTGACCTTGACCCCGTGACGCGCCAACTCCATGCTTTGGGCTTCGGCGATGAGTTCGACTGCAGCCTTGGACGAGCAATACACCCCCCGGAAGGGCAGTCCGACCACGCCGGCAACGCTGCCCACGTGCATCAGGTGCCCTTGGGATGCGATGAGGTGGGGAATGGCAGCACGGCTGACGGTGTGCAGTCCGACCACATTGGTCTGGTAGACCGAAAGCAACTCTGCCTCCGTGGTGTCGCCCATGGCACCCATCATGCCGATGCCGGCATTGTTGACCACGGCGTCTAGGCGGCCACTGATTCGGATGACTTCTTCGATGGCCGCAGACACAGAAGTCGGGTCTGTGACGTCCAATTTGACCATGCCGGCTTTTCCGAGAGATGGCGCCTCGAGACCCACCCGGCGCCCTGTTCCCCATACGGCATGGCCTGCTGCCGCGAGTGTGGCAGCTATGGCGGCTCCGATGCCGGTGGTGGCGCCGGTGACCAGAATGACTTTGGCGGGGTCCGGGAAGGGGTGGGACATGGGCAAAAAGAGAGGGCAAGCGATTCCCATCGCACCGCTACGACCACCTGCCCTTGCTGCCTTCCGGCCCTGGGGGATTCAGTGGGAGCTGGTCGTGGGAGACTTGCCCTCCGAAGCAAATGTAGCGCAGGAAAGGTCACGGTGTATTTTCGGCTTGCAA
>NYTZ01000019.1 GCA_002683735.1 Flavobacteriales bacterium | reverse complement strand
CGTGCCGGTTACGAGCCTGTGCTCCTGGGCCGAAGGATGTCGCCAGATGCGTCTTCGACGATTGACCGGCCGTATCCCACAGAGCGGATTTGGTTGCCGCACCTCGGGGGTCCTCGATTTTACTGGTCCTTTCAAAAGTCCCTGTTCGAAGCGATGTCCCGTTGGCACGCCAAAGGGCAGGTCGTGGCCGTGTGGTCCAATGACCTCGATACGCTCTGGCCGGCGGTCAAAGCGGCGCGACAATGGAGGCTGGACATTGCCTATGACAGCCATGAATGGTTCACTGAGGCGGAAGGATTGAGAGCCGCACCGTTCAAGAAAGCGGCATGGTGTTGGTGGGAAAAGCGCTGCTTTCGCGCCCTTCGTCGGATGATCACCGTCAACAACGCGATCGCAGACGCTTATCGCAAAACGGGCCTTGAAGTGGGTGTTGTGCCCAATGTGCCCGAGCGCTCGGACGTGCCTGTCGTATCCATGCCTCGTGCAGAACTTGGATGGCCTGAGGAAAAAACCGTGATGTTGATGCAAGGGGCCTTNATGGANCGGGATCGCGGTGCATTGGATGCGGTGCGTTCCCTGGTCCACCTGCCCGACGTTCACCTCGCCTTNATTGGAGCGGGACCTGAGCACGCCATGGCCAGGGAATTGGCAGAGAGCATTCGGGTTTCCGAGAGACTGCATGTGCACGACCGGATGCCNTTTGATGTATTGAAGCGGTGNACGGCTGCGGCCGACATCGGCCTCTCGTTGGATCGCCCTACCGTCGACAACTTTCGCTTCAGCTTGCCCAACAAGCTGTTTGACAGCCTTCATGCNGGCGTGCCTGTGGTGTGTTCGGATTTGCCGGTCGCAGGGCGGTTCGTGACGGAGGAAGGCATTGGCAAAGTGGTGGCTTCCGCACAAGGCGATGCGGCCATTGCGAAATCCGTNGCCGATGCCGTCAAGGCGCTGATGGCCGATCCACCTCATTCAGCGCATTTGGCAGCGGTGGCGGAGCGTCACCATTGGGGCGCCCATGAAGAGACCTTGCTCGGAGCGATTCACGCCCCGCGTTGAAGGCCTCGTTTTTTCNCGGATTTCAGTGCGATCCACAGCGGCTGTGCGAATCGGGCAATTCCCGGAGGCAGGATGTCTTGCTTTAGGCGGGCTTCCTCCGCGTACAGGGCAGCGTCGAATTGGCGGGAGATTCCGCCGGGCGCGACAGCGACCCAATCTTCATCNNCCTTCCACTGCGCTTTCGTGCCGGCCAACCACCATTGCAGGTTGACCGCATAATCTGCGAGCACCCTGTACTGGATGTCGAAGCCGCCATGGTCTCTCAGCAGTTGGGTGGAATACGCCATGCCTTGGTGGTGCGAGGAATTGCGCCAGAGCAGCGAACGGTCCCACCTTGCNGGGTAATGTTGGGGCACNCCNGGCTCGGCACCGGGAAGTTGAACGCCGCCCAATTCCAATGGCGTCAAGTCGGTGTGCTGCCACCGCAGGACAGCGTCCCGCAATCCGGGTAGTGGACCGTCGCCCGCACCCAAGAACAGAATGCGGGGTGAGGCACAATGGCGAAGCAGCCGGTTCATGGCGTCATAGATGCCGTGGTCTGCCTCGAAGTGCCACGTGGGCTGGACTGGATGGGATTGAATATGGGCAGGGAAGTCCGAAAGTGCGCCTTTTGCCGAACCGATGTGCACCACTATTGAGTTCATCGGGCACGGCCAGATTTCGGCGATGCGGTCGAGCGTGAACCCGAGATCGGAAGCGGCCTCAGGGCCGACCACCGGGATGGCCAGCGTCAAGATCGGCTCGGATGCAGTCATGCCTTCAGGGATGGCGGGGCCTCGAGTTCTCGAAGTTGTCCGTCCTGGCATTGCAGGATGCGCCCGGGATGGCGTGTGAGGATGCCATGATCGTGTGTTGCCATCAAAACGCACCGTCCATCCTTGGCCAGTTGATGCAGGAGCTTCAGGATGCCCTCTGAAGTCTCAGGATCCAGGTTGCCTGTCGGTTCGTCGGCGAGGATCAGTTCGGGAGAATTCAGNAGGGCCCGGGCAATGGCCAACCTTTGGCGCTCTCCTCCACTCAGTTCGTGGGGGCGTTTGTACCCCTTGTTTTCTAGTCCCACCATGGACAGGACCTCGCCAATGCGTTCCCGCCGTTGGGCGCTCTGTTTCCAATCGGTCACCTTGAGGACGAAATCGAGGTTGGCCTCAGCAGTTCGGTCGGAGAGCAACTCGAAGTCCTGGAACACAATNCCGAGTTTCCTTCTGAGCAAGTGGACCNTGGAGGGNTTGAGGNTTTGGAGGTCGATTCCGCACACTTCTCCTTGGCCATGGGTCAAGGGNAGTTCGCCATACAGGGTCTTGAGCANGCTGCTCTTTCCGGATCCCGTGCGGCCGATGAGGTACATGAATTCGCCCGCATGTCCTTCGAGGTTGACATCGCGCAATACGATGTGCTCCTCCTGATGCAGGTTCGCGCCGGCGAGGCCGATGAGAAGGGCGGGGCGGTCGCTCACTCGACGGAATAATCCGCTTCGTCCATTTTGGGATTCAGCTTGATCTCCTTCATGTTCATCGTCATGGCTTGGCTACCGGGGTTTATGGTGACAGACGATTCGAACTGCAGGCCTTTGACTTCCATCATGGGGCCGTAATCTAAAGTAACGGACATGTCTCCGCGCGGTGTGCTCTCAGAGCGTACGGTCCGCTTCCGCATGGCGGTTTCCACATTGAACCAGTGGCTCTCGGTGACTTTGCCATCCTTGCGGATTTCAATGAGGTAGTGGGGGACCTCGTTGATCTTGTCCACACCGAGCAACTCTGCAGATGCATTGTACTCCTCTATATGGAGGAACTCGAGGACGTCGTGATCCCGCTTGGCTTGCACGAGCTCTTCCTGCGTCATGGGCTGGCTCTGGCCCATCGAGGTTTGGGAGCCTTTGTTGCCATCGAAACGGGTCTCCTGCATGACGTTGTCACCTGCTGAGATGCGCATGAAGCCGGGGCCTTTGACATAATAGGCTTGGGTCATGTCCAGCGACATGGGGCCAGCGGCCATCTCGCTCTGGAAGGCGATGCTGCGCACTTTTTCGAATTTGGCGATGCCTCCCCGAGCTTCATAGTGATTGCGGAAGACGTCCTCAGCCGTCATGCCTTCTGGAGCTGGATCCAACTCCTTCAGTGGCTCGCCGAAAGCGTCGAAGAATTCCACTTGTCCGGTGGCGGCAAATTGGGCCAGTCCCTCGGCAATGTCCCGGTTGCCGGCGATGGTGATGTTCATGTTGTCTGGACGCAGGTACGTGCGGGCCACACGTTGAACGTCTTCCACGGTCACCGCGTCAAGGCGGGAGAGGTACGTGGCGTAGTAGTCGTCCGCAAAGTCGTACCGCTCGGTGTTCAGGGCGAACCGGGCGATTGTTTCCGGACGCTCGAGCGAGAGTGCAAAGCTTCCGTTGAGGTAGTTCTTGACGAATTGCAGGGTGCTGTCCGGTGCTGGGGTCTCCACCATTTTCCGGATTTCGGAGAGGAATTCCACGAGTGAGCTGTCCGTCACTTCGTTGCGCACGCTGGCCGTTGCGCTGAATCGGCCGACGAGTTCATCGGGGCCGATGGAGCTGCGCGCACCGTAAGTATACCCTTTGTCCTCTCGGAGGTTCTGGTTGAGTCGGCTGCCGAAGAAGCCGCCCAGCATGGTGTTCATGACGCTTACGGGAACGACGTCTGGGTGACCCGGCTTTAGATAGACTGGGAACGTGATGTTGATCACACTCTGCACGGCGCCGGGGACCGGAGCAAAGCAGACGCGATTTCCACTCGGCGGAATCGGCCGCGCGAAACGTTGGGTGGCGACTTCATTGGGGCGCCAGGTGCCGAAGTGGGCCTCGGCTTGCGCCTTGGCTTCCTCGGGCGTGATGTCACCGACGACAACGAGGTAGGCCACGTTTGGCTTCCAGATTTTGGCATAGTGGTCCATGAGGTCCGCTCGGGTGATGGCCTCCACAGTGGTCTCCTTGCTGCTCTCTCCGTAAGGGTGGTTGAGGCCATAAGCCATGGCACGGGAGAGGCGTCCGCTGATTTGGTTGGCGTCGGTGGCGCTGCTGGCAAAACCGCTCAGGGTCTGTTTGCGTTCCTTCTCGATTTCCTCCTCAGGGAAGGTGGGGTTCAAGAGGATGTCCGACATCAGTTCCAGCAGGGTCGCGCTGTGTTGAACCAGGCAGCGGCCGTTCATGCCGAATCCGGAAGTTCCGAGGCTGGCTCCGATGCGGTCGATGGCCTCGTCGATTTCAGCCTTGGTGCGGGTGGTGGTGCCCTTGCGCATCAAGGAACCCGCCATGCTCGTGTAACCGGCCTTGTCGCCTTCGAAGATCGGATCGACGTCCAGGGTGAGGCGGTAACTCACCCGGGGCAGTTTGTGGTTTTCCACCACAATCAGGGTCAAGCCGTTTTCAAGGGTTTCGATGCTGTAGTCGCCCAGCACGATTTCGGGCGCTGCGCCGGGTGCGGGGGCTTGGGAACGGTCCACCTGCGCTTGGACTGCAACAGGAAAGCAGACCGCGAGGAGGAGAAGGAGGGAAGCGAAACGGCTCATTGTGCGTTCTCGTTGAGGAAGTAAAGGACCACTCGGCGGTCGTGGTTGTAGTACTTGGCGGCGGCTTTTTGGATGTCTTCCGCCGTCACGGACATGTACCGGTCGATTTCGGTGTTGATGAGGTTGGCGTCTCCGAAATACATGTGGTAGTTGGCCAGCGATTCAGCAATGCCCCGCATGGTTCCATTGCTTTGGACGAAGCTGCTTTCGACTTGGTTCTTCAGTTTGTCCAGTTCCGCGTCCGAAATCCCTTTGGCTTTCACCTTGTTGATTTCAGTGACCATGGCTTTTTCGACTTCCGAAGGGTCGGTGCCGATGTTGGCCACGGCATAGGCGATGGTTTGTCCGGGATCTTCAAGTCCGAAGCTGAATGCTCCGCAGAACACGGCCAATTCCTGCTCGTCCACCACCGCGCGGTTGAGGCGGCTGGATTGGCCGCCACTCAATGCCGTGTTGAGCAGGTCGACGGCGTAGTAGTCCGGCGTGCCTTCGGCTGGAATCGGGTAAGCCATGAGGACCAGGGGTAGCTGATCGTCGCCCCAGATGGTGTCGCGGACCTCCCTCATTTTGTAGGCTTCCACGATGTCAGGTCGGGGAATGTCTTTCGTTCCCTTGGGGACAGGACCGAAGTAGCCCTCAATCATCTTTTTGAGGTCCTTCCGGTCGAAGTCTCCTGCAATGGACAGCACTGCATTGTTCGGGACATAGAACGTTTCGTAGAAGTCGGTGAACTCCTGGTCTTCGGCAGCATTAAGGTGCTCCATCGAACCGATCACGGGCCAGCGGTAGGGGTGCTGTCGGTAGGCGCGCTTCATGGTTTCCTCGATGAGGTTGCCGTAGGGCTGGTTGTCCACCCGTTGGCGTCGTTCTTCCTTGACCACCTCGCGTTGGGTTTCAATGCCGATGCGCTCCACCCGGGCGTGCAGCATGCGCTCGCTCTCGAGCCAAAGGCCGAGCTCCAGTTGGTTGGAGGGAAGCACTTCGTAGTAGAAGGTGCGGTCGTTGGAGGTGTTGGCGTTGTTCTGACCACCGGCGTTTTGGATGTACTTGAAGAACTCACCGCGTCCGATGTTCTCGGAGCCTTCGAACAGCAGGTGCTCGAAGAAGTGGGCCATTCCGGTGCGCTCCGGCTTTTCATTCTTGGATCCCACGTGGTACATCACGGAGACGGCCACGATGGGGGCGCTGTGGTCTTCGTGGAGGATGACGTGGAGTCCGTTGTCGAGGTCGTATTCCTCGAATTTGATCGGGGCCCGCTGGGCATGGAGGCTCCCGATGGTGGCCATGAGGCACAGGGTCAAAAAGAATCGCATGAATCGGTTTTCCGAATGGATGGGCAAGATAGCGGGTGTGCCGGGTAAATTCGTGGCGATCATGGACCACCTCTTGCATCCNGGCCCACAGCCTTGGGGCCAATTGAAATCGTTGTTCAATGCCGACCGCATCGCCCTTTCAGATGAAGCCAGGGGCAACGTCGAGCAGGCCCACGCTTTCCTAATGGACGTCGTACAGTCTGGCCGCACTGTGTATGGTGTCAACACCGGTTTCGGTCAGTTGGCCAATGTGCGCGTTGGAGACGATGCCTTGCANCAATTGCAGGACAACATCCTGCGCAGCCATGCCGCTGGCCTCGGGGCGCCGCTTNCACCGGAGGTCGTCAGGTGGATGATGCTGTTCAAGGTGTGCGGGCTTGTGCGCGGGCACAGCGGAGTCCAACCGAGCACGGTAGACCGGTTGGTGGATTTCTACAATGCGGGGCTTATGCCTGTGGTGCCGCGCCAAGGCTCGCTGGGCGCCAGTGGAGACTTGGCTCCGTTGAGTCACATGTGTTTGCCGCTGCTTGGTGAGGGAGAATTGATGGAGCGCGATGCGCACGGAGCGTGGGTAACTCGGCCCGCAGCTGAAGTCCTATTGGACAAGGGCTGGACGCCGATTTCCTTGGGCCCCAAAGAAGGCCTGGCCCTGATCAACGGCACCCAGATGATGTCGGCCATGATGGCGCATGCCCTGCACNAGCTGGAGACACTCTGGCAGCAGGCCCATGGCATTGCTAGCCTCAGCCTCGCTGGCTTCGAGGGGCTGGATGCCCCGTTCCACCCGATGGTGCATGTTTTGCGCCAGCATGATGGACAGCAAGCCAGTGCCGCTGCCATGCGCCATTGGCTCGAGGGAGCGGATTTCTTGAGGGAAACCCACGAATGGGTCCAGGACCCGTACAGTTTCCGGTGTATCCCCCAGGTGTATGGTGCTGTCCGCAAGGCGTTGGATTTGGGCATTGCCACGTTGGAAGGAGAGGCTACAGCCGTAACGGACAACCCCATTTTGCTGCCGGAAACAGGCGAAGTGATCAGTGCCGGCAACTTTCATGGCGAACCCTTGGCCATGGTCCTGGACCACCTGAAGGTGGCGGCGTCGGAGCTCGGCACGATGTCGGAGCGACGGGTGTTCAAGCTGTTGAGTGGAACGCGCGGATTGCCCCCGTTCCTGGCTTCTGACCCCGGATTGGACAGCGGCCTGATGATCGTCCAGTACACGGCGGCGAGCATTGTGGCCCGCAACAAGATGAGGGCCATGCCGGCCAGTGTAGACACCATTGACAGTAGCAATGGCCAGGAGGACCACGTGAGNATGGGGGCCAACGCCGGTTTGCAATTGCTCGCGGTGGTGGAAGGAGCCCGGGAGTTGCTGGGGTGCGAACTGCTCACCGCCAGCCAGGCCCTTCACTTCCGCGCGGCACCCGGCTTGTCACCNCGTCAATCCAATTTCTTGTCGGCGTTCCGCAATGCGGTTCCGCCGCAGGAAGGCGATGTCGAGCAGTCCTCTCGGATGCAGGCCGCTGTGGATTTCCTTTTGACGTAAATCCGGTGGCCATGGGCAACAGCATCCGGCGCGNCCAACCTGCAGATTGAACATTTACAAATTGAGGGCGCAAGCGGGATGTAGCTCTCTATGCCGCAGGTTACCTTNTTTCTAAATTCTGGAGTGTCATGCGGTTTTTCCTTGTATCCCTCTTTGCCTCTTGCAGCCTTTCCGTCATGTCTATGGAGGACCCACCGCTCGTGGATTGTTCTTCCATGCTCGACTTCCTCGAAGAAGAGGTCATGGCGCTGTCCCACACGGCTGTGTTCGGGGGGGCTTGCGTGACCATCGAGACCTTGGTGTATTTCGGCGAGAATGGTGTAGCCGAGGAGCTCAGTCCTGAGGGGCAGGTCATTGGCAGTTTCTCTTATGTCGTTACGGAGGTGGACGGCCANTGTGCGTTGGCGTCTGCAGCATCTGATTGCGAAGTGCAATTGCTTTCCTTGAATGAGGAAGGGGCGGTGATGACGATGTCCTTGAATGGGGCGGAAGCCACCTTGACNCAAACGTCTTGTCCGTTCCCCCCGGCCTTGGGTGCTGTGGAGATCACTTCGGCTACCGGATTCGGAGTAGAGGATGCGGCGCTGACGGTGGAGGTGACCACGGGTGCGCCCAGCAGCATCCATGTTTCAGGCCTCAATGGAAGCGGCGATTATGAGTTTGNCTTGCCCGGTAGCATCGATGGCCTTTTGGCCGGTTTGTATGCGGTGACCGCGGTGGATGCCGACGACTGTTCAAGCGAGGCGATTACGGTGATTGTTCCCTATGACCTCTGCTGCGACTGTGGTGTGAGCGATTTGGATGCCGATGGCCTTTGCGACGACGAGGACAACTGTACGGACAAGTCCGCACCGAATTATGCCGATCCGTCGAACACGCCCTGCGAACAGGACTGAGTTCGGACTTCGTGAACTTTTTGGGAAAGGGTTGACTGCCCGGGCACGGCTTGCCCCCGGGCTCTCCCGTACTTTTGCCGAATGCTCAATCTGCGCGGCATAGAAAAGTCGTATCCGTTGGCCGGGGGGACCCTTCCGGTCCTCAAAGGCATCGATCTCAAAATCGAGCAGGGCGAGATGGTTGCCATCATGGGATCCTCTGGATCCGGCAAATCCACATTGCTGAATGTCCTGGGCCTGCTGGATGGCTTCGATGAAGGAGGCTATGACCTNGATGGGGTCGANATGNCCGGTCTTTCCGAGAAGCAGGCGGCCCGGTACCGGAGCCAATTCCTNGGGTTTGTCTTCCAATCATTCAACTTGATCGCCTTCAANACGGCACTGGAGAATGTCGCCTTGCCCTTGTTCTACCAAAAGGTGTCACGCCGGGAACGCCAGAAGCGTGCGATGGAGATGCTGGCCAAAATGGGCATGGATGATCGTGCAGATCACTTGCCGTCNGAATTGTCCGGAGGTCAGAAGCAGCGTGTGGCCATCGCCCGGGCGCTGATCACATCACCGCGTGTGATTCTGGCAGACGAGCCGACAGGGGCTTTGGACAGTACAACCTCCTCGGAGGTGATGGAGGTCCTGAGAGAGGTCAATGCATCAGGCATCACCGTGATCATCGTGACCCACGAAGCCGACATCGCCGCCAAGTGCAACCGTGTCATTCGGTTGCGGGATGGAATCATCATAGAAGATGGTTTGAGCAGTGAGGTGGTTGAACCCACCGCAAAAGGAGCGGATTCAGTTTGATGTTGAATCGCGAGACCTGGATTGAAATCGCCCACACGGTGACGGCCAACCCATTGCGGACGGCGCTGACGGGACTGTCAGTGGGCCTCGGTATTTTCATCATGGTGGTCATGCAGGGCTTGGGGTTCGGTCTGCAGAACGGTGTGGAGCAGGACTTTGCTGATGAGGCCAAGAATTCCATTTGGGTCAGGACTGGCAGGACCACTTTGCCTTATCGGGGTAGACAGCCGAACCGAAAGGTTCAGTTGCGCAATGGAGATGAAGTTCGCGTGACCCAAGAGGTGGTGGAGGTTCCCAAATGGTCGGGGCGCAACATGAAATGGGGTTCGTTTGTCCAGTACAAGAATGAGCAGGGTTACTACCCTGTGGTTGGGGTCGAGCCGGACTTTAAGGGGTTGGAGATTTTGCCCTTGGCTGGTGGCCGATGGCTTCATGCCGATGACCTGGCCAGAGAATCCAAAGTATGTATTGTGGGTGGGGATGTGATTGATGGCATTTTTGACGACGATGAGCCGGTGGGTGCGTTTGTCAACTTGAATGGAATTACGTTCCGCGTCATTGGACATTTCTCCAAAGAAGGCCGCTGGGGCAACCGCATGATATACGTTCCGCTGAGCACGATGCAGAGACTGTTTGATGGAACAGATAAGCTGGACCAGCTGATTTTGTCCGCCGGTGAAAGTGACTTGGAAGAATCACAGAGGTTGGTGGAGACAGTGGATGCTGATTTGCGTTTGGTTCATGGGATCCACCCCGATGATCAGCGCGCCTTGCGCGTGCGAGACAACCAAGAGGAATGGGCCATGTTTGACCGGATTTTCAAAGGGATCCGGCTTTTCATCTGGGTGATTGGTGGGTTTACGTTGCTTGCGGGCGCGATTGGCGTGGCCAACATCATGGCCATCGTAGTCAAGGAAAGAACGGTTGAGATTGGTCTCCGCAAGGCATTGGGGGCGTCATCAGGCGGCATCCTATCGGCTATTGTGCTCGAGGCCGTCTTGATTACGCTCATTTCTGGAGTGATTGGGTTGATGGCTGGAGTCGGTGCTTTGTCTTTTGCTGCTCCGTTTGCGCAACACGATTATTTCACCAATCCCGAGGTCAATTTGAAGGTTACGTTGGTGTCGCTATTGGTGTTGGTGTTGGCGGGTGCGTTGAGTGGATTGATTCCAGCTTTGAGGGCGGTGCGGGTTAAACCCATTGAAGCTTTGCGTGAACTGTGATGGGACTGGATCGCGATCGGTTTATTGAACTTGTTCAGGTGGTGGTTCGGAACCCCATTAGGGCCTTCCTTTCGGCGCTTGGCGTGGGTTGGGGTTTGTTCATGATCATCATCACGGTGGGCGCTGCCCGTGGATTGGAAAACGGTGTCAAGGCCGACATGGGGGATGCAGTGGCCAACAGCATGTTTGCTTGGACCCAAAACACCACCAGGCCATATAAGGGATACCAGCGTGGGAGGTGGGTCGAGCTCGACACCGATGACGTCGAATGGCTCAAGGAAAACACGCAGCATTTGGATTTGGTCTGTCCAGAAATCCAGTTGGGTGGTTGGAGAGGCACAAACAACGTTGTTCGGGGTCGAGAGAGCGGAGCTTTCGATGTTCATGGCGCCATCCCTGAGTACCAACAGGTCAACCCCTTTCGAATCGTAAAGGGACGGTTCTTGAACCAAGGGGATTTGGATTTTGAACGCAAGGTCTGCGTGATTGGCACCCGGGTGGCGGAAATCTTGTTTGAGGCGGATGAGAATCCAATTGGTGAAACCCTTGAAATTCAAGGGGTCATTTTCCGTGTGGTGGGGATTTCCAAGCCGAGGGGCAACGATGAAGATGCCGAGAATGACGCGGAGAGTTTGTACATACCGTATACCACCTTTGGTAAGGCCTTCAATACAGGGGACCGTGTGGGGTGGTTGTCGATGCTGATCAAGGATGGCGTGGATGCCGATGAAGCGCAGGAAGCGACAAAGCAGTTGATCAAAGCCCGACTGAGCATTCATCCAGATGATGCACGTGCCATTGGTTCTTGGTCCATGGCGGAGGAGTTTCAAAAGGCGGAATTGCTTTTTTCGGCCATGCGACTGGTTTCTCTGTTGTTTGGTTCTCTGGCGTTGTTGGCGGGGGTCATTGGAATCACCAACATCATGCTGATTTCCATCAAGGAGAGAACAAAGGAGCTGGGGATTCGACGCAGTTTGGGGGCGACTCCAATCCGCATCCTACAGCAGATCATTGGAGAGACTCTGTTTTTGACCCTGCTTGCTGGATTGTGTGGCCTGGTCCTCGGTGTAGGCTTGCTCGAGGCAGTGGATGGCTATTTGGAAGGAGGGGGAGATGCAGGGGTTTTCCGACATCCTGAAATTGATTTTGGAACCGTTCTCACCGTGTTGTGCATCCTCCTCGGGATGTCCATCTTCGCGGGCATCCTGCCCGCGCTGCGGGCACTGGCGATGAAGCCAGTGGAAGCCTTGCGTGCGGAGGGATGATTGAATTTGCAACATGAAGAAAGGNCGCGTCACGTTTCTCCTCCTCTTCGTCCTNCTGGTNATTGCCGGGGCGGCCTANACATTGAANCACCTCTACAAAAANGAGCAGGCGCCGGAAGCCCGCTATGNTGTTGAGGCNCCGCNNATCGCGGACATCGTCAANAAATCGGTNAGCTCCGGNACCATCGGCCCACGGAAGGAAATCCTCATNAAGCCNCAAATCAGTGGNATNGTGGATGANCTNTATGTNGANGCNGGGGACACNGTCACCGCNGGAATGGTGTTGGCTCGGGTCAGGGTCGTACCGGATATGGCGGCACTTGCAGCGGCCCAAAGTCGCGTGGAGCGGGGCCGAATTTCCATGGACAACAGCCAGCTGGACTATGAGCGTCAGCAAGCCCTGTTGGCTTCGGGCGTAGTATCAGANCAGGATTTCCAGCAATCTGAAGCTGCCTTTCTGCAAGCCAAAGAGGAGATGCTCGCTGCAGAGGACAACCTGCGCATCGTCAAGGAGGGTGCGGCAAGCCGAGCTGGAGAGTCCTCCAATACGTTGATCGAAAGCACGGTGGATGGTATGGTGCTGGACGTTCCGGTCGAAGTTGGAAACCAAGTNATTCAGGCCAACACCTTTAATGAGGGCACCACCATTGCCAGTGTGGCGGACATGACCGATTTGATCTTCCGCGGCCAGATTGACGAAAGCGAAATTGAGAACTTGCGCGTGGGGATTCCGCTGATTTTGAGCATCGGTGCCATGCCNGGCAAGCAGTTTGATGCTTCACTGGAGTTCATCTCGCCCAAGGGCGTGCCNGAGAATGGCGCAGTCCAGTTTGAAATTCGCGCAGCGGTGACTTTGGATGAGGGCGACTTCATTCGCGCTGGGTTCAGTGCCAACGCGGATGTGGTGCTCGACAAACGCGAGCAGGTGCTGGCCGTGAATGAAGCACTGGTCCAGTANAAAGGCCCCAAGCCTTTTGTGGAGGTGAAAGTCGGACCCCAGCAATTTGAAACGCGCGATGTGACACTCGGACTGTCCGACGGCCTCATTGTAGAGGTTTTGTCCGGCATAGCGGAAGGCGATTCACTCAAGCGTTGGAACCAACCCATCTTTGATTGATGGCGTTGATTGAGCAAATGGACCGGTCGGGCAATTGGCTCTTCCGGTGGCGCAGCTTCTTGCCGCTTCTCCTTTTTTTTGGCGCTGCTCCTGTCGTGTTGTTGGGCAAGGTCCATTGGTTGCCGATGGCGTCAGGATGGGATTCCAGCTGGTGGTGGCCCTTGATTTGCTTGGATGTGGCGATGGCCGGTCAGATCATCCGAGCCTTGTGCGTGGGTTACACGCCACGCGGCACGTCCGGTCGCAATACCAAAGAGGGCCAAGTGGCCGAGTCTCTAAACACCCTTGGGATGTACAGCATTTGTCGGCACCCTTTGTACCTCGGCAACCTGCTCATGTGGCTCGGCATTGTGATGTACATGGGGCACGTGTGGTTCACGGTGGCCTTTTTGCTGCTGTACGCGCTCTATTATGAGCGCATCATGTTTGCGGAGGAGCATTTCCTTCGGGGCAAATTCGGACAGGTTTACCTTGACTGGTCATCCAACGTTCCTGCCTTCTGGCCGGCGCTGGGCCGATGGGAGGAGCCAGTGGTGCCCTTCTCCCTGAAGAATGTGCTCAAGCGCGAGTACAATGGGTTCTTTGCCCTGTTTCTCAGCTTCGCATGGGTGGATTGGCTTCACGGCGTTCGTGAGGTCAGTATGGCCGAGGCGCGCATCCAGCCCTTCTGGATGCTGCTGTTGGGTTTCGCTTTTGCAGTATTCCTGATTCTGCGCACCTTGAAGAAGACCACCAAGGTGCTCGACGTGGCCGGCCGCGAATACGTCTGAGTCAGGTGACCTGGGCGTGGCGGGAGACGCGGCGCAGGATGCCCGGGGCAAACCGGGACAACCAATACCCCAGCACTTCTTTTTCCGGGCGTCACGAGCGCCTGGTTGCGGTCGATGCCGCGCAGGAGGACGGCCGCACACCTTTCGGTAGAAATGCCGTTTTCCGTGCCGTTATCCATGGTGCCTTGGGCGCTGCCGTCGGTGGTCAAGGCGTGGCGGGAAATGTTGGTTTGGACGGCCTGGAGACACCATGGTGACCCTGATGCCGTCGTCATGGTGCTCTGCACGAAGGGCATCGGAAGCCCCCATTTCGGTGCGGAGTTCGTCAAGGACAGCTGCCTGACGGGCGGACAAAATGAGCCGCCCCCCCCGAAGGTGACAGGCCTGCGGCACAGCTCGGCCAATGCCCGAGGAGGCCCCGGTGATTCACGCTGTTCGGCGCGGTGCGCTCACGCGTCGATGTTGGCGTACTTGGCGTTGGCCTCGATGAATTCGCGGCGGGGAGGCACGTCGTCTCCCATGAGCATGGAGAAGATGTTGTCGCTCTCGGCGGCGTTCTCGATGGTCACCTGGCGCAACGTGCGGTTTTCCGGATTCATGGTGGTGTCCCAGAGTTGCTCGGCGTTCATCTCACCCAGACCCTTGTAGCGTTGGACGCCCACGGCGGCATCGCTCTTGCCCCGGTATTCGGCGATCAGGCGGTCGCGCTGGTCGTCGTCCCATGCGTAGCCTTGCTTTGAGCCCCGCTTCACGAGGTATAGTGGTGGCGTTGCGATGTAGACATAGCCCTTCTCAATCAGCTCCTTCATGTGGCGGAAGAAGAAGGTGAGGATGAGGGTTTCGATGTGGCTGCCGTCCACGTCGGCGTCACACATGATGACCACCTTGTGGTAGCGGAGCTTGGCGAGGTTCAGCGCGCGTTCGTCTTCTTCCGTGCCCACCGTCACGCCGAGGGCCGTGTAG
>NYTZ01000018.1 GCA_002683735.1 Flavobacteriales bacterium | reverse complement strand
GGTGAAATCCTGGAGGAAGCGGCCGCCCGAGAGGTCCAAGAAGAATGTGGCGTCCCCTTGCCCGTCGTACACGCGCCTTTCGCCACCACTTACCACGTCTATGGGCCGGAAGAAGGGCTCATGAAAGTGACCTCTTGGTTCCGGATGACCTTGCCGGAGGGCATTGATCCCGTCACGCTCGTGCCCCAGTCAGAGGAAGGCATCACGGAGGTCCTATGGGCCTCTCGAGATCAAGTCGCCGAACTGGAACCGGATGCCTTCGGCAACATCGCGCGGCTCATGGCCGCCTGGCGAGCCGGCGGCTGAGCTCCGGGCCAGGCAAGGGCAGGTCCGCCGATACCGGCACCCGGTTCATCCCGTGTTGCCGGACCACCGGCAACGCCGACAATTCAAAGGCTTGGGACCACCGAATGTCCCCCCCTGTGTGGAGGAGTTCAAAGGGCATTCGATTCAATCCGCCGAAGCGCTCGACCAAACGCTGCGCGAGGCGCTCGAACGCTTCGAAATCCGTGCCCGCATCGGCCACCACCCAAGTCATGCCTCGCATCAAGCGCTGGGATGCGGGGTCCGCCAGCATCCTTTCTAGCACCTGTAACTGAATGGTTGTGGACGGTGCAGAAGCGTCAAGCCACAGCCACAATGCAGGACCGGATCCGACCACCGATTCGATGTCCACCAGGTTCTGGGCCGCATTGAACGCCCTCAACGAAGCGGGCATCTGCCCAACAGGCGTATCGGCAGCGCGCCACGCAGTCACTTCTGGGCCATATATGGGGTGGGCCTCGACACGGTCTAGGAGCCGATTCCACGCTGCCGTCCATTTGCGCCCGGCAAATGGCCGTCCCGAACGGCGGACCCCAAACGCATCCCGCCCGAGGACGTGGGCAAACCAAGCGGCCGACTTGTCCTCATCCGGTTGGCCCCACCAACCTGCTCCAGCCAATACCAGGGCCTCCCAGTCTCCTTTGCCCAAACCCTTGGCATAAGCGGCCACCAAACTGTCTGGCAAGGCGGCCACGGTGGCAAATCGGTCGGCCCCATCGGCAAACCGGCGCACAGCCGCCATGTCCAACGGGTCTGGTGCTGGCGCTGCGGCCCATGCGGACCGTGTAGCCGACATCACCTCCGAATCCACATCCATGCAAGGCCCATTCACCAAGACCTCCATCCAAACGCGTACCGCATCGGGCTGGCCGTCCGAATGCCGCTGGGCCAATGCGCGCAACTCGACCAACAACGACTTCAGGAGAGAATCCGACGCTGCGGCATCCCCATCATCGGATGACCCAATGGGGCTTCCCAATGCACCAGATTCTCCTCCCCTGCCCGGCACCCCGTTCCACAGCATGGTGCGCTGCAATTCTGTCCCCAGGCCCACCTCCACTTCTGCCATGGCGTCTTGCAATGCCGCCACCTGCAGGGGCAACCCCGCATCCATTTCCGGCGTCTTTTCTATGGCGCCTGGCCGCGCATTGAACGGCGCGCCCCCAGCCTTGGGCGGCACCAATCGGTGACCCTCGGGCGGAGCGCCGCACAAGGGAAGGGTCCACACCACACCGGCACACTGCAAGACAAACGTATGCAGACGGTCATCCCCCGGCAGGACGAGCTGCACCCGGCCATCCATGTTGACCGAACCGGACGCCACTGGCACTTCGGCACCGGTCAAGGGCAAGATCTCGTTCCACTGGTAAGGACGGCCGGCCATGCCGACCACCTCCACGTCCCACACGGGCTCTTGCGCGGACACCCATCCGCCCCACAGGGCCAGCAACAGGACCAGCGCCGTTCTCCATTCACCCATTGGACCCGAGATCCACTGCATCGGGAACGAAACGCGACACATCGCCACCGTGGTGTGCGATGTCACGCACGACACTGCTCGAAATGGGCGCGTCCTCCGGATCGGTAAACAGGATCATTGTCTCGAGGCCAGCATCGAGGTATTTGGTCATCTGTGCAATGGTCCGCTCGTACTCAAAGTCGCCCCCATTGCGCACCCCGCGAATCAGCCATGTAGCACCGACCCGCTTGCAGTAGTCTGCTGTCAAACCTTCAAAGGTGTCCACACGCACATGGCCCAAGTCCGCAAACGTCGCCTCGCACCATGCTTTCCGCTGCGCGAGGGAAAACATGCCACGCTTGTCCTGGTTCACCCCTATGGCGACGATGACTTCGTCAAAGAGGACGGCGGCACGCCGCAAAATGTTTTCGTGGCCCCGGGTGATGGGGTCGAAGGATCCGGGAAAGACCGCCCGGCGCGGCGCATCACGCTTCTCCATGGAAATCAAAGAAACTGAAATGGACGTGACCGTATTTGCGCATCTCGACGAAACCGGGCTCCTCCGCGAAATCCTTGCGGTCTCCGTGCTCGAGGATGAACAGCCCTCCCTTGGCCACCAGCCCTGCTTCCCCGACCAATCCAGGCAAGGTGTCGAGACGCGGCTCGGTATAGGGCGGGTCGGCAAAGACCAACTCGAATTGGGTCATGGCCCGGGAGAGAAAGGCAAACGCGTCTGCCCGCACCACCCGGATGGCGTCCAACTCGAAATCGCGCGCCTGTTGCTGGATGTAGCGGCAGGCGCTAGCGTCCTGCTCGATGGACGTCACGGCCACAGCGCCACGGCTGGCGAGCTCGTAGGAGACCGCGCCGGATCCCGCAAACAGATCGAGGGCTTCGAGCCCCTCCAATTCGAGGCGGGACCGGAGCAGGTTGAAGAGCCCCTCCCGCCCGAAGTCCGTCGTGGGGCGCCCCTTGAAGTGGCGCGGAGGCGAGAACCGCCGCCCTTTGAGCTTGCCCCCGATTATGCGCACCGGATGAGTTGGATGAGCGGCAGGAATTGCTGCCGGTGAAGGGCCGTCACTGCACCGATGGCGGGAATGAACCGGCCGTAATGCAGGTCCACCTTTTCGAAGTGCCTCTGGAAGGCCTTGTACACGTCGCCGGCCGGCTTGACTTGTCCACTCAGTTGGATGGGCGTCGTGGCATCGAGGCCGAAGGCGTGCAAGAGGTGCACCGAACGGTAGACGGCGTCCTCGGGAGCTGTGATGGCGTGGTGAACAGAGGCCAGCAAATCACCTCGGCGAACGAGCACCATGTCGACCCCTGTTGCACCGAGGTGCACCGCCAATGCGGCCCGGTCCCGGCCGCGCTCTTCGCGCAGAAATCCCTCGGCAAGAACGGCCCGAGGGTGCCGGAATACCACGCGCGGCGCCACCTTTGAGATGGCCTGCCGCAACGCATGGTTGGGGGCGTGAACGACGACGTACGGGGAGCCCACCACGGTTTCGGCATCGGTACCGAGGTGGCGCAATCCAGTCTCGGCCTCCAGCCAGTCGGCATCGGCCACTTTGTCTCGAAGGGGTTCGGGCACGACCGTGGCGGCCCCTTCCGACATCCAGGTCACCTGCCCTCCGGTCTCGCGCTGGACCTGCTCAGCAAGCCATTCGGCACGCTCCCCATGCAAGGCTGCGTCCCCAAGGGACGACCACCGGTGCACACCGGCTTCGACCAAGGCAGAGCGGTCTTCGGTGGTGCGCAACCAACGCACACTGAAGCCGTCATCGACGGCCCAGAGGGGGTGAGCACCCGGTGGCAGATCCTGTCCGCCGTCGAGCGCCGTCAACACAACATCGGGCTGGCCCTTACTGGCGCCAGTTTCCATCCGTGTGGGCTTCGACGAGCGAGCCGAATCGGAGCGTGTCCTTCTTGACGTTGGGCTTGCCGAACGGTGTCGGGTCCTGCACCTTGATGGCGCTGACCGTCAAGCCACTCTGCTCCACGTAGGTGGTGTCGATGAGGAAACGCTCCCCGGAAGTCGGGCTGAACGTCAGGGAATCGAGGTTGACCGGCGGGAGCTTCTTGCCTGCCCGCTTCTCGTCGGTAAAGTTCTCCGCGAAGAAAGAGGTGTATAAGGTGTCGCGCACCTTGTAGGCAGTTGCATCCGCCGTGATGCTGTCGAGCAAGGCCTGCTCGGTCCAACCGAATTCGGCAGCCACGCCAGGTACATCGGCACGCTGGATAATGAAACCTTCCTCAAGGGCCTTCTCCTCAGGCAGGGTGTCGTGGAAGGAGCCGATGCTGAAGTTGAGCGGCACCAACGGCTCGTTGACAAAGGCCAGCAGCGTATCAAAACTGTCGGTGAACTCCCCGTTGACCTCCCGGTAAGCCAGCTCGGCATCACGGATGTCGGTCAGGCGCTGGATGGTCACCGCATTGACCCGGGCCTGATCAGCGAGAAACTTCTCCTCATCGAGCACACTGTTGGTGGATGCCATGAAGAAGTAAACCGCCCCGAGGACCCCCACACCGAGGAGCACTCGGTATGCATTCTGGGGAATCCGATCCAGCACGGCTGGCATGGCCAGGATGCCGCTTAAGATGAGGGCGAGGCCGGCGTAGAGCATCTCTACAGGCTGGCTGAGGTCCGCCGTCTCGGTGGACGCCGCCACGGACTTGGCGTACATGATGGTCCAAGCCAAACCTGCTGCCAAGAGAATCAGGCTGAAGCTGTGGCTCCGGACCAGGAAAAAGAGCTTCCCGTATTTGTCGTTCGAATCGTTCATGCGATGGGGCGCGAAAGGGTGCGAATCAAGCGGGACGAAGCTAAGCATTCCCTTCCGTTCAGCCACCCGTCAAGCCCGTACTTTGCCCACGCCCGGCCCCACCCTTCCGGCGCCCCTGATTTCCGCCGTGTCCAACGCCCTCCCCCCAGAAGAAGTCGAAGAGCGCCTGCGTGCTGCCTTCCCGCACGCCCCCACGGCGAGCCAAGAGGAATTGCTGCACGCCCTCGGCCGCTTCCTCGTGAGCACGCAACCCCGCTGTTGCCTGGTGGTCCGCGGCTATGCCGGTACGGGAAAGACCACCACCATGGCCGCCCTGGTACAGGTCCTCCGCGACCTCCGGCGCCCCGTCGAACTCCTCGCCCCCACAGGCCGCGCCGCACAGGTCATGGGCCGCTATGCAGGCCTTCAAGCCAGCACCATTCACCGGCGGATCTACCTGAGAAAGGCCACCGCCGACGGCGGCACATCGGCGAGCATCGCCCCCTACAAGCGAAAGGGCGCCGTCTTCATCGTGGACGAAGCATCCATGATTGGACGTGACAGCGGCCTCCGCCAATCCGGGGCTGCGGGCGCCGGCTTCCGCTACCGCGACCTCCTCTCCGACCTCTTCGAATTCTGCCTTCAAGCTCCGGGCAGCCGCATCATCCTCGTCGGTGACGACGCCCAGCTCCCCCCAGTCGGCAGCGCCATCTCCCCTGCCCTCGACGGCCCACGCATAGCCCACGAATTCGACCTGACCCTCGCCGAACGCAGCCTCGACGACGTCGTCCGCCAGGAACTCGACAGTGGCATCCTCGCCAACGCCCACGCCCTCCGACAGGACATTGCCTTGGCGAAAGACCTCCCGGAAGACGTCAAGGCGCCCCTCCCCCAATTCACCACCGACGCCTACCAAGACCTTCACATCGTCACCGGCAATGACCTCGCCGAACTGCTCGACGACCTCCACCACCGACACGGCGAACAGGACGTGGTCGTCATCACCCGGTCCAACCGCCGGGCCAACGACTTCAACGAGCAAATCCGACGCCGCATCCTCTGGCGAGAAGAGGAACTCGACGCTGGCGACCGCTTGATGGTCGTCCGCAACAACTACCACTGGCTCAAGGAAAACGACGCCTACCCCACCGACCTCATCGCCAACGGCGACACGCTCGTCGTCCAAAAGATTATCCGGCGCTTCGAACGCTACGGCCTTCGCTACGCCACAGCCGACCTCATGATGGAGGACTTCCCCAACGCCCCGTCATTTGAGGCCAACGTCCTGCTCGACGCCCTGCACGTCGATGGCCCAAGCCTGCCCGGCACCCGCATGAAAACGCTCTTCGAAGACGTCATGCTCGACTACGCCCACCTCGGCAGCAAACGGAAAATCGCCGAGGCTGCCAAGCAGGACCCCTGCGCCCAGGCCCTCCAGGTCAAATTCGCCTACGCCGTCACCGCCCACAAAAGCCAAGGTGGCCAATGGCCCGCCGTCGTCATCGACCAAGGCTACCTCACCGAGGAGATGGTCGATCTCGAGTGGCTGCGCTGGCTTTATACGGCCCTCACCCGCGCCCAGCAAGAAGCCCATCTGCTCAACTTCCACCCCCGCTTCCTCACCGCGTCCGCAGACGATACATAGAGGTGGTGGACCGCGGGAAGCGGGGCTGCGACGCGGTGGCGTAGATTGACGGAATGACGCTGGAGCAGTTCCTTTCGATGTTTGAGGCGATGCCCGCATGGCAAAAGCTGGGGTGGATTGTCGTGTGCATATCGGCCAACCTCATCGTAGAGTCCGTGCGGCCCTTGTTCAGCGGGGGCTACCGTAGCTGGGCGCACACGCGGACCAACCTCACCTTCCTGGTTACCACCATGGCCATCAACGTGGCCTTCGGGGCAGCGGCTGTGGGGTTGTTCGAATGGACGTCGACGACAGGGTTCGGCCTGCTGCATTGGGTGGCCATGCCGCTCTGGCTGCAACTGCTCGTGACGGTGATGACGCTGGACCTCATTGCCCAGTACACCGTCCACTACCTGCTGCACAACTGGAAGTGGATGTGGCGGCTGCACATGGTGCACCACAGCGACACGCACGTGGACGTGACGACAGGAACCCGCCACCACCCCATCGACTTCGTGTGCCGCGAGACCTTCGCGCTCATCGGCGTACTCGTGACGGGGGCGCCGCTGGCGTTCTACGGTTTCTACCGCATCGTGACCGTCTTCTTCACCTACTGGAACCACAGCAACGTGGCACTGCCGCTGGCAATGGACAAGGCGCTGAGCTGGCTAGTGGTGACGCCCAACCTCCACAAGTTCCACCACCACCACGAGGCTCCGTGGACAGACCGCAACTACGGCAACGTGCTGAGCCTTTGGGACCGCGTGTTTGGCACCTTCGTTTACGGCGACACCGCCGACGTGGTGTACGGGCTGGACATCACAGACCCCGCGCAAAGCAACAATATCCAATACCAGATGGGCTTGCCGTTCAACCGGAGCGTACCCACGACCTCCGGGAAATGAAAACGGCCCACGCGGGGCCGGATTGAAGAGGAAGGAAGGAAAAGAAGTCAGGGCATGGTCTTGGCCAAAGGGCGTCGGGACAGCCACATTACCGCGAAGAAGAAGAGGTAGATNCCGGCCGTCTCAAAGGCGGTAGGCAACACGGCTTCCTCCATGGCACCTGCGTGAAGCAAAGCCACGATGCCATAGAAGACAGCGGTGCCGAGCAGGGCCCCGAGGGCCACAGAAAGCCAAGATTTTCGACGGGTTTTCGTCATCAGCGGAGTGAAAGTAGCTCAAGAGATGCACGACACAAATGACCTTTGTCATCCACCAAAAATGACATTTGTCACGACTGCGCTGCTTCTGGAGATGGCGCCGCACATCCACAGAGCTCCAGAACATTCCCACGCGCACAAACTGTATTTTTCCATCATGAAGTCTCAGACCAGAATGTGTGTGGCCTTGGCCGCGCTGGCCATGGCGATCGGCGCACTGCGGGCACAGGACAAGCCCGTCACCCAATTCCAGATGTTTGGCCACTTCACCTCCAACCTCGAGTGGGAGGACGACGAGATGCTGAGCGACTTCAGCCTTGGCGAGCACGACTTCTTCGTTCAGAGCAAAATCTCCCCCCGGTTCTCCTTCTTGAGCGAGACGGTCGTTGGCCCTGTCAACAGCATGGGCCACAGCGCTGCTGACTTCAAGGTCAGCCTCGAACGGGCACGGTTGAAGTATGAGTACCGCGAATGGCTGAGCGTGATCGTCGGAAAGATGCACTCACCGGTGAATTACTGGAACGACGTCTACCACCACGGCCGCCTGTTCTTCCCGGTCATCGACCGGCCCCGCTCTTTCGGCACCAGTATCCCCATTCACACCTTGGGCCTTCGATTGCAGGGACAAAACATCGGCAAGCTCAAATTCGGCTATGACCTGTTGATCGGAAATGGCATGAGTTCCAACGACCTGACCGACGGCTCGGCCCAGAAATCAGTCACGGCCGCCGTACACATCAAGCCCGAAAAGCAGACGCGCATCAGCCTGAGCGCATACCGCGACGTCATCTTTGGCAACAGCGTCGGCGCCCATGCCGGACACAGCGGGCCGCTCCACTATTCCATGGGCGACATCGGCTGGTACCCGGTAGACCTCGATTTCGAGCTCTACTGCTTCAGCGTGTACCGGAAGAAGGGCAAATGGGAAATGCTCCTAGAGACCTCATTCAACCGCACGGGGTTGGCCGACGGCAACGACCCGGAGCTGGTGGCTGGACTCGATACGCTGGGGCGTTCCAACAACACCACGCTGTTTTTCTATGCCGGACACAAGATTGGCCAACGCGGGCGTCTGTATGGTCTGGTCGACTTGACCGACTATGAAGGGCGGGACCTGCACATCAAATCCAATCAGCTCGCCAAATTCGGCTTGGGCTGGCAGTACGAGTTCAGTCCCTTGGTCAAGTCCCAAATCCAGGTCGAACGGTACACGGGACGGGATGGATTCGAAATTCCGGCGGACGACAAATGGGAGCTCAAATTCCGCATCGCTTACCTGTTGTTCTGATGCGGTATTGGATGTTCCTCCTGTTCCTGATTCCGCTGTTGACCCGCGCACAGGACCCTGTCCCCGTCGCCAAGAACACGGGCCAAATCAACTGGACAGCAAACCAGCTCAAGTCCATTTTCATCGGCGAACGGTCATTCTGGCCCAACAGACAGCCCGTTGTCATCGTCTTGCCATCCAGCGACAGCGACTCATTTGAGCGCATCGCCCAATGGAGTCTCGAGACCGATGGATTTGATTATCAAAAGCACTGGTTATCACTGGTGTTCCAAGGTCGGGCCAATGCCCCCGTCTTTGTCAAGGATGAAGAAGAGGTGATGGAATACGTTGCGGACCACGACGGCGCCATCGGCCTGATCTTCTCAGAGGATGCGCCGAGCGCACTCCAACTGCGGATTCAATGAACATCCCCAACTCCCTCCTGGTCCGGATTTGGGGGCCGTTCCTGGCGATGGCCTGTGGACTCCTGTTTTTGACCGGTGTCTATGTCCCCTTGCAACAGAAGCGGGCCCTCGAGAAATTCCAGAGGGAGGAATTGCAGGTCATTGCAGAAACCGTCGCCCAGGCAGTGGACAACGCCTTCGCCAACAACGAGCTGCAGTCCGCCACGCGGGCATTTTCGCTGCTTCGGGATCGGGAGAGCATCGCGTTCGGGGCATACTACTTTGAAGGAGATACCACCGTCATCAGCTTTCCGGAAGGCATTTCGTTTGGCCGCATCATGGCCCAAGCAGAAGCCAACCTGTATGTCACCGCAAAGTTTGACACCCCTTTTGGCGCAGGAGTGGTGGTCATCCGTGGTTTGGACGCCTTTGTCGAGCGCGAACTGTTCCGACTCAACGCCCCCCTCTTCATGGGACTGGGCCTGGTGTTCTTGGCATTGATGGTCTTGTATTTGTTTTTGCGATTTCGGGTGTCCGGCCCCTTGCAAACCTTGCGCAACACCGCTGAGCGCATCCGGACCGGGGACTTGGACACCCCGGTGGATGGCACGTCCCGGATTTATGAAGTCCGCGCCTTGAACTTGGCCTTGGAACGCCTACGGAAAGACCTTTCGGTTCAACGGGAGACGAACCAAGTTCTGACCCGCGGCATGGAGGATGAGATTGCCCGGCAGACCAAAGACCTCCGCAAGACCCTCAACGAGCTACAGGACAGCCGGAATCTCTTCGGCAGCGTCATCCAATCGGCACTGGATGCCACGGTGCTTGCGGATGGCCAATCGCGAATCGTCGAATGGAACCGGAGAGCCGAGCAGATTTTTGGCTGGACCCGGGACGAAGTCATCGGCAAACCGCTCGGCGAAATCAACATCCCACACGTGCAACGCAACGCCCCTGCGGAAGGGATGGAGAAGTCCCCCGCCGCAGGCCACGGTCCGGTCCTCGACAAGGTGTTCGAGACCCAAGCCTTGCGCAAGAATGGCGAGCTGGTTGACATCGAGATCTTCATCACCCACGTAGAAATCGAGAGCGAGATCATTTTCTCCAGCTTTATCCGCGACATCACCGAATCCAAGCGGATGGCCGCCGACATCGAAAAGCAACGCTCCCTCTACGAAAGCTTGCTCGATGGATTGCCGCTCATGGTGAGCCTCAAGAACGAAGCCCTGCAATTCACCTTCGTCAATGACGAAGCCAGCCGCGTTCTGGGCGTAGACAAGAAAGCCCTTCTTGGCAAAGAAGAAAAAGACGTTTTCGATGAGCCTTGGGTAGAGGACTCCGTTGCATTGGACCGCGCCGGTTATGAAGGGGAAAATGTCCCAGTACGGGAGCGTGAATTTGTCGTGGATGGCCAGTTCGAGCGTTATCTCATCGGGCGTTACCAGTACAACGTCGACGTCGGCAACCGGAAGGAGCGTTATCTGCTGACCTATGGCTTCAACATTTCGGAATTGAAGGCCATCCAGATGGAGCTCGAGCAGGCTCTCAAAGCCAAGGACGAATTCATGGCCACGGTCAGCCACGAAATCCGCACGCCTCTGCACAGCATTATCGTACTGGCCGAGCTGCTCAATCAAGGCCAACGCGAAGATGAGCACGGCGACTTCGCCACCAACATCCGNACCTCCTCNCGGCACTTGTTGGAACTGGTCAATGATTTGCTCGACTTCTCCAAAGCCGAAGCAGGCAAGCTCCAGCTTGATCCGGAAGTCGTGGAGATGCATGACTTTGTCGATGACATCACGCGGCTCGATTCAGGACAGCGCCGCGAGGCTGTCGAATTCGTGAAGAGGACCAATGGATGCGAAGGAAAACGGGTCCAGGTCGACCGCATCNGGTTACAGCAAGTGGTCTCCAACCTGCTGTCCAACGCATTCAAATTCACCGAAAACGGGGTTGTCGAACTCGAGGTTCAAGCCGAAACGGTGGGCAACAGACTCCAAATGCACTGGTCGGTGAAGGACAGCGGCATCGGCATCAGCCTTGAAGACCAGCAGCGCATCCTCGACGCCTTCCAACAGGCCCACACCGGCATCGCCCGGCGTTTTGGTGGCACCGGTTTGGGATTGGGCATCGTCGTGCGAATCCTTGAGCTGATGGACTCCGAGCTCCACATCGACAGCAAAGTCGGCGAGGGGGCGACATTCAGCTTCACCTTGGACCTTCCNCTGGCCCAAGATGCCCGCATCGAAAGCGGCCCATCCACTTCTGGGACNGTCAACATGTCCGCCTTGCGCCTGCTTTATGTGGAGGACATGCTGCCCAACCAGATGGTCATGCGCGCCATGTGTAAGCCATGGGGCCTGAACCTCACCATCGCCCCGTCGGGCAAGGACGCGCTGTCCTTGTTTGACGCCCACGACTACGATCTGGTCCTGATGGACATCCAGATGCCGGAAATCGACGGAATCGAGACCTTGCGCCGCATGCGGAGCACCGGTCGGGATGTCCCCCCCACGCATGCCTTCACCGCCCACTCCGGCGAAGAAGACCGTCAGAAATTCCTCGATCTCGGTTTCGCGGGAGTCATCACCAAGCCGATCACGCCTGACCAACTCGAGTCCTTCCTCAAACGCCACCTCCATGAGCAAAACGCAGGCTGAATTCTCACCCGACTTCTTCAGAAGCCTGTTCGGAGCGGCGCCGGATGAGTGGAAAGGGTTTTTAGAGGTATCCGTGCGGGCCGTGGAAGAAGCGCAAGCCAAGCTGGACAAAGCCATGGAAGCTGGCGACGCCATATCCCTGTCCGAGACCCGTCACAGCATTGGCCCTTCCCTCACCCAATGGGGCGCCACCAGCCTCGAATCTGGACTCCGGGGACTGACCCCCGCTCAAGTGGCAATCTGGACGTCCCTATCGGGGGAATTCGACGCCTTGCTCGGATGCTTGAAACGTCTTCAGTCCGAGCCCTGAAGACCCGGGATCCCATCAAAAAAGGGGCTTCGTGGCCCCTTTTCTGTTTGATTTGCTGACGTTCCGTCTCAGGCCATGCGGGCCTTCAATTCGCCGTCAATGGCATCGAGGAATTCCTCGGTGGTGAGCCAGTGCTCGTCGGTCATCGCCTTCTCGTGGATGAGAAGGGCGAGATCCTTGGTCATGCGGCCGCTTTCCACGACGTCGATGCACACCTGCTCCAAGGTCTGGGCGAAGTTGCGCAGAGCTTCGTTGCCGTCCAGCTTGCCCCGAAAATCCAGGCCACGGGTCCAGGCGAAGATGCTCGCGATGGGATTGGTGGACGTCTTCTTGCCTTGCTGGTGTTGACGATAGTGACGGGTCACGGTACCGTGGGCGGCCTCGGCCTCCATGGTCTTGCCGTCCGGCGTCACGAGGGTGGAGGTCATCAGACCGAGGGATCCGAAGCCCTGGGCCACGGTGTCGGACTGCACGTCGCCGTCATAGTTCTTGCACGCCCACACGAATCCGCCGTTCCACTTCATGGCCGCAGCAACCATATCGTCGATGAGGCGGTGCTCATATGTGATGCCGGCAGCGTCGAACTGGGCCTTGAACTCGTTGTCGAACACCTCCTGAAAGATGTCCTTGAAACGGCCATCGTAGGCCTTGAGGATGGTGTTCTTCGTGGAGAGATACAGCGGCCAGCCCTTGGACAGGGCCTGGTTCATGCAGCTGCGGGCGAAGCCGTAGATGCTCTCATCCGTGTTGTACATGCTCATGGCGACACCGCCTTCGCCTTCGAAATTGTACACCTCCCACTCGGTAGATTCCCCTCCTCCCTCGGGAATGAAGGTCATNGNCAGCTTGCCCTTGCCTTGGATCACCGTGTCGGTGGCCTTGTATTGGTCACCGAAAGCGTGACGCCCGATGCAAATCGGCTGCGTCCAACCCGGCACCAGGCGCGGGACGTTCTTCATGATGATGGGCTCGCGGAAGACCGTTCCACCGATGATGTTGCGGAGCGTGCCATTGGGGCTGCGCCACATCTTCTTCAGGCCAAACTCCTCCACGCGCTGCTCGTCCGGCGTGATGGTCGCGCACTTGATGCCGACGCTGTGCTTCTTAATCGCTTCCGCGGCGTCGACCGTGATCTGGTCGTCNGTCTCGTCGCGCTTCTCGATGCCGAGGTCGTAGTAGAGCAACTCGATGTCGAGGTACGGCAGAATGAGCCGGTCCTTGATGAATTGCCAGATGATGCGGGTCATCTCATCACCGTCGAGCTCGACGACGGGGTTGTGGACCTTGATTTTTTCCATGGTCAATGAGGTGTTGGGACGCCTCCCGATGTCGGGAGGACAGGGCGCGAAAGTACTGCCGGCTCGAGGGGNCGGTCAAATCGTGTCCTCAAGACACGAGAGTTCAGGTGTTGCCGGAGGCTCAGGCGAGCTCGCGCTCGCTGAAGTAGAAGCTGCCCTCAATGGCGGCATTCTCGTTGCTGTCGCTGCCGTGGACGGCGTTGGCAGCNATGCTCTCGGCGAAGTCAGCNCGGATGGTGCCGGGCGCGGCCTCAGCCGGGTTGGTGGCCCCGATCAGCGTGCGGAAATCGGCCACAGCGTTGTCCTTCTCGAGGATGGCGGCCACGATCGGACCGCTGCTCATGTACTCGGTGAGCTCACCGAAGAAGGGACGCTCGCTGTGTACGGCGTAAAAGGCCTGGGCATCGGCGATGCTGAGTTGGGTCCACTTCATCGCCTTGATGGTGAATCCGGCTTCGATGATGCGGTCGATGATCTTTCCAGTGTTGCCGGCGCCNGTGGCGTCGGGCTTGATCATGGTGAACGTGCGGTTGGTGGCCATGCTCTTTGATGTTGAGGGTGTACGCTTTCGCGCGGCAAAAATAGCGCAGGGCTGACCATTCCGCGTCGTGGACGAATTTTGGTCCATGTCAGCCCTTGGAACCTCNCCCCTCTTCGCCCGCCTCGTAACCGCCTCGCTGGTGCTCTTGCCGGCCTTGACCTTGGCTCAGCCCATCCAGACCTGGCGGCTCGGTCCGGACACCGATACGGAGGCCACACCGCTCGGAGGCATCGTGCTGTCGGGCGGTGCCGGGGAAGTCGACCCCGCCATGCAGTGGTTCCTCCAGCAGGCTGGCGGCGGCGACGTCCTGATCCTGAGAACGAGCGGCTCAGATGGCTACCAAGATTACTTCTACAACGAACTCGGCGTGGACGTCGCCAGCGTGGAAACCATCAAATTCACCGCCCCCTCCGCTGCGTCTGCGGATTACGTCATCCAGCGATTGGCAGAAGCCGACGCCGTCTGGCTCGCCGGCGGCGACCAAAGCACCTACGTCAACTACTGGCAGGACACACCCGTGGAAGATGGGCTCCANGCNCTGGTGGCCCGCGGCGGGGCCATCGGCGGCATCTCTGCTGGCTTGGCCGTGCTCGGCGGTGGGTATTTCGCTGCAGGAAATGGCACAGTCTACAGCGATGAAGCCTTGGCCAACCCTTATGATGAGGATGTCGACGTGCGCTACGGCGACTTCCTGAACCTACCGCACCTCTCCGGTGTGATCACCGACTCTCATTTTGACGACCCCGATCGGCGTGGCCGACTTCTGACCTTTTTGGCAAGGCTCACAGTAGACTACGACATCGCATTGCCCAGGGCCATCGCATGCAATGAATATGTCGCTGTGGCCATTCAACCCAACGGGCTCGCCAAGGTGTGGGGTGAGTGGCCCGATTATGAAGAGTACGCCTACTTCGTGCGCCCCGATTGCGAAAGCTTATCCTCTGAAAGCGGCCCCGTACCCGAAGTCTGTGCCGAAGGCGTCCCGCTCTCTTGGGGCATCTCCCCCGAGGCCAACGGGGACGAAGATGGCCATGGCGGCCTCCTCGCCGCCAAGGTCCCCGCCGGATACAGCGGCGCTGTGGCGTTTGACCTCAGTACTTGGACACCAGTTGGCGATGCACAGTGGGAACGATGGACAGCCGACGGAGAAGGCGGATTCCACACCGGCCCCTTGCCCCCGGCCGAGGCCCCGGAAGCCGTCACGGACTGCGGACTGGACCTGACCGGCGTGACGTCCCCCCTCTCCGACACCGGCTCAGCGCCGGCCTTGGCCCTGCTC
>NYTZ01000017.1 GCA_002683735.1 Flavobacteriales bacterium | reverse complement strand
GTGATGATGGCGCCCCGGTTGGTGTAGTCCTCCGGATTGGCAGTGAAGACAAACTGGATGTCGAGGTCCAACCGCATCTGGAAGCCACGGATCTGGATGTCGCCTTCCTGGAGGATGTTGAACAGGGCCACCTGGATGCGCGGTTGCAGGTCGGGCAGCTCGTTGATGGCGAAAATGCAGCGGTGGCTGCGCGGGATGAGCCCGTAGTGGAGGGCGCGAGGATCACTGTAGTCCAGCCCTTCGTTGGCGGCCTTGATGGGGTCGATGTCGCCGATCAAGTCCGCCACGCTGACGTCCGGGGTGGCGAGCTTCTCAACGTAGCGTTCGCTGCGGTGCATCCACCTGATGGGCGTGTCGTCACCACTTTCGGCGACCTTGGCCAGTCCTTGCTCGGTGATGGGCGCCAACGGATCCTCAGGGAGCGGCGCCCCGGGCAACACCGGGACCCACTCGTCGAGCAGGTCCACGAGTCCGCGCGCGATTCGTGTCTTGGCCTGGCCGCGCAGGCCCAGAAGGTTCATGCTGTGCCCGGCAAGCAGGGCGCGCTGCACATCCGGAAGGACGGTGTCGTCGTAACCGACGATGCCCTCGAACAGAGGGGCGCCAGATTGCAGCCGGTCAATGAGGTTGGCCCGGATTTCCGCAGAAATCGTTCGAGGTGCGTAACCGGAGGCGCGAAGGGCACCAAGGGTCGAGATATCAGGGGCGTTTTGTGGCATGGTGTCAGCGGGCACGGCCGCGGCGGTTGCGTTCGAAGTCGGCAAAAATTGTGTCGCCCAAGCCTTTCAGGCCGGTGAAAAAGGCCCGGCCGTTGTTGGCCTCGGTGAAGTCCGAGACAAACTCCTGTAGCGCCGGGTCTGTGGCGATCATGAAGGTGGTGATGGGAATGCCCAGCTTCCGGCACTGCCGGGCCAAATTGTGGCATTTCCCGGTGATGTAGGGGTCCAGACCCCAGCTGTTCTTGTAGTACCCGTCTGGCTCCTTGAGGCAGCTGGGCTTGCCATCGGTGATCATGAAGATCTGGCGGTTCGGGGTCTTCCGGCGTCGCAGGATGTCCATGGCCCGCTCAAGGCCGGCGACGGTGTTGGTGTGGAAGGGACCCACCTGCAAGTAGGGCAGGTCGGCGATGGAGATCTCCCAGGCATCGTCCCCGAAGACGACGATGTCGAGGGTGTCCTTCGGGTATTTGACCATTACCAATTCGGCGAGGGCCATGGCAACCTTCTTGGCCGGGGTGATCCGATCCTCGCCGTAGAGAATCATGCTGTGGCTAATGTCAATCATCAGCACGGTCGAGGTGGTGCTGCGGTGCTCGCGGTCCTCTACCACGAGGTCGTCCTCGGTCATGCGGAACCCGCCACGACCACTTCGCGCGCCGGGCCCGTGGTGGATCTGAGCGTTGCGCAAAGACGCACCGAAATCCACCTGGTCCAGCTTGTCACCAAAGCGGTAGGGCCGGCGGTCCTCGTTGGGCTCGTCGCCCTGACCGCGCTCCTTGGTGCGGTGGCGGCCCTCCGCACCTTTCCGGAGGTTGCCAAAGATTTGGTCAAGGGCCCGACGGCGCATGTGTTGCTCGCCGCGCGACCCCAGTTCCACACCTCCTTTACCGGGACCCGTCGCTTCCCTCAAGAAACCTTTGGCCTTGAGATCTTCGAGGAAGTCGTCGAGGGTGTAGTCCGGTTCGGTCAATCCATATTGGTCGTCCAATGCCCGCATCCAATCCATCGCCTCCTCGACATCCCCGCTTGTGTGGGTGATCACCTCCATGAACACCTCCAGCAACCGCTCAAAAGGCGAACGCTTGTCCCGGTCGGGACGGAGTTCATGAAACTGGAATCCAAGCATGGAGATGCGCCGAAGCTAATGTTTGAACCCGTCTGGGGCGGAGCGGTTCAACCTCCAGCCACAAACACACAACACACGGGAACCAAAGAACAGGGCGCGGCCGAGCGTGTTACCTTCATAGGCGGAAGCCTTCGAACCTCCATTCCCAATTTTACCCATCCTGAACCGCCTCAAGNCCNCCCCATGACCTCGGATTCGACTGCACCAGATACGNNCAGGATGTCCACCCGNCCNGTTCACATCGGCGGNGTGGTGGTCGGTGGTGACGCNCCGATTGTCCTGCAATCCATGACCACGGCCGACACGAAGGACATCGCGGCTACCGTCGCAGAGTCCATCCGCATGATTGAGGCCGGTTGCCAAATCGTGCGCATCACGGCCCCCAGCAGGAAAGAGGCTGTCGCCCTCGGCGAAATCCGGGCAAAGCTGGACGAGGCCGGACACGCCGGTGTGCCCCTCGTTGCCGANATCCATTTCACGCCAAACGCNGCCGAAGTCGCCGCGGATCACGTCGAGAANATTCGCGTCAACCCAGGCAATTACGCCGACAANAAGAAGTTCGAGACGCACGACTACACNGAAGCGGCCTACGCCGACGAGTTGGCCCGCATACGNGACCGCTTCACCCCGCTCGTCCGNAAATGCNNGGAGCTCGGNCGGGCCATGCGCATCGGCACCAACCACGGTTCACTCTCCGACCGCATCCTCAGCCACTACGGNGACACCCCGCTCGGNATGGTGGAAAGCGCCATGGAATTCCTGCACATCTGTCGGGATGAGGACTATCACGACATCGTATTGTCCATGAAGGCCAGCAACCCTCAAGTCATGGTGCAGGCCTATCGAATGCTCGCCGACCGGATGCGCGAGGAGGGCATGGCTTACCCGCTTCACCTCGGCGTGACCGAGGCCGGCGAAGGCGAGGACGGGCGAATCAAGAGCGCCGTGGGCATTGGGACTTTGCTGGCCGAGGGCCTGGGAGACACCGTACGCGTCTCCCTCACCGAACCGCCAGAAGCAGAAATTCCTGTGGCCCGCCTGCTTGTGGAGCTCGCCGAACAGGGAAGGCATGGAGATGACCTGCTTGCCACTAACACCCCTGTCCCAAAGGATTACAATCGATACGGATACACCCGCCGCAGCACCGCTACCGTGGGGATCATCGGGGGGACACACGTGCCCGTCGTGTGCCATGATCTGAGCGGACGGCCATTGACTGCCGCTGGCCTTTTTGGGCTCGGCCACAGGTACCAGCCCGACCTCGACAAATGGGCGGCAGACGATGCGGCCTGCGACCTCATCTTCATTGGAGACCGCACCTGCGACTTCGCCCTCCCGGGATGGCTGTCGGCCATTCAAGATGCGGAGGCCTGGCAGCAACACAGTGGCCGCCTCGAACGGCACCACCCGCTTTGGAATGCTGACGCCTTCGAGGACGCCAGACAGCAAGGCCAGCTCGATCCATACCTCAATCTGCTCTCGACCGACACCGACAACCTCACGCTCGAGCGCGCTGAAGAACTGGCGTGTTTAGAGGGCGAGCCGGTGGTGCTCCTGTTGTCCACCACCCGGCCAAATGCCCTCCGCGCTCTTCGCGCCGCCTTCTTCCGTCTGGCCAACGCTGGCTGCACCTTGCCCGTCATCGTACGCCAGAATCTGTGCGGCCTTTCAGCCGAGGCCCTTCAGCTCAAGTCTGCAGCAGACCTCGGCGGCCTTCTGCTCGACGGATTTGGGGATGGTGTGTGGATCGCGGGCGACGTCGGCTTAGAAGGCGGACTTCAGGCCTTGAACCGCACAGCCTTCGGTATCCTTCAAGCAACCCGTACGCGCATCAGCCGGACCGAGTACATCAGCTGTCCCTCTTGTGGCCGGACCCTCTTCGACCTGCAGGAGACGACCGCCAAAATCCGCGCCGTCACCGATCACCTCAAAGGCATCAAAATCGGCATCATGGGGTGCATCGTGAACGGGCCCGGCGAAATGGCGGATGCCGACTATGGCTATGTCGGCACCGGACCAGGTAAGATCACGCTTTACAAGGAAAAGGAAGTCGTCGAGCGCAACATCCCCGAAGACGAGGCGGTGGGCGCCCTCATTGAGCTGATTCGCTCACACGGGGATTGGGTGGAGGCGCCGGAGCGAGCCAGCTCTTCTGCCTAATGAGGATCAAGGCCACGCCGCACGTGATGGCGGCATCCGCAATGTTGAAGATGGGCGGGAAAATCTCCTGACCGGCCCAGGCTTCCACAGGCCACCATGAGGGCCATTGCACCGTGATGTGCAACATGTCGACCACATTGCCCCTGAACCATGGAGCATATCCGCCCCAATCGCTGTTCCAGGCCCAATCGCCCGGTTGACCAAATGAACTGCGACTGAAAAGCCGACCGTACCCCACACTGTCAATGATGTTTCCAGCGGCACCGGCCAAGATCAGGGACAGGGCCTGTCGGAATCCACGTGGCGAACCAGACTGGCCAATGCGGCGCAGGTGAATGGCCAACAACACCACGGCCACGATGCGGAATCCGGTCAACAGGTATTTGCCCGTGGCACCTGGAAGCGCCCAGCCAAACGCCATGCCGTCATTCTCGATGAACTGGATGGCGAAGACCCCTGGAATCCAATCGACCTTTTCGCCCAGGGTAAACGTGAGCTTGATGCCCACCTTGACGGCCTGGTCCAACAACAGGACGGCCGCCACGATCCACGCCGCGTGCGCGGGTCGGGTGTCGGAATTCAACGCCGTTGGTCCTGCTGGTTCTTCGCCTCAATCGACATGGTGGCGTGCGGCACGAGGCGCAGGCGCTCCTTGGCGATGAGCTTGCCCGTCACACGGCAAATGCCGTACGTCTTGTTCTTGATGCGGAGCAACGCGTTCTCGAGGTTCATGATAAACTTCCGCTGGCGGGCTGCCAATTGGGCCGTTTCCTCCCGGCTCATGGTGTCACTGCCGTCCTCCATCATCTTGAAGGTCGGGGCCGTGTCCTCGGTCCGGTTGTCGTCCTCGTAAGACAGGGAACGCTGAAGCTGGTCAAAGTCCGAACGGGCTTGTTCGAGCTTGCTGTGAATCAACTCCTCGAATTCCTTCAGGTCGGCATCGGAATACCGGGTGTGCTTGTCTGCCATGGGTTCAATCAAAGGCAACCATGGCAATCGCCACAGTCAGTTCGGTGTCCAGTTCCTCTTCCTTCGCCTCAGGACCTGCTGGTCCCCATTCCACCTTCTCTGCGAGGGTTTCGGCCCGAATATAGTCCAAATTGGAGGCCACGGAATCCTGCAGTTCCTGCGGCCCATCGAGGGTCAACGCAATGCGGTCCGTGACTTCAAAACCGGCCTCCTTGCGCTGTTGCTGAATGCGGTTCACCAACTCTCGAGCCAGTCCCTCCGCACGCAATTCCGGCGTGATTTCAATGTCCAGCGCCACGGTCAATCCCCCTTCGCCGGCCACCAGCCAACCGGGAATGTCTTCGGTCTGCACCTCCACATCGTCGAGCAACAATTCCACGGGGCCGTCCTCGAGATCGAGGTCCAGCTTGCCGTTGCGCTCCAACTTGCGGATGGCCTCCTGATCGAGCTGGGCAATGGTGTCCGCCACCGCCTTCATGCGCTTGCCATAGCGGGGGCCGAGCTTCTTGAAGTCGGCCTTGAGACGCTTGGTCAGAATGTCGCTGTCCTCGGCAAGGGGCTCCACAGCCTTGACGTTCACTTCGCCTTTGACCAACTCCGCGACGGCGTCGAGGCGGGCGCCGAAATCGGCGTCCAGCACCGGGACGAGGATGCGGCCTAGCGGTTGACGAACCCGGATCTTCTCCCGCTTGCGCAGGCTCAAGGTCAAGGAGCTCAGGCGCTGGGCGAGGTCCATCCGGGCCTCTAGCTCGGCGTCCCGCAACCCGCCCTGAACGCTCGGCCAGTCGGCCAGGTGCACGGAATCCGCACCGCCCAGGTCCTGCCACAGGCGGTCCATGAAGAAAGGGGCAATCGGCGAGGCGAGCAGAGACACGGTGCGCAGGCATTCGTGCAGCGTCGCATAGGCGGCCGCCTTGTCCGTGTCCGAGTCGCTTTTCCAGAAGCGGCGGCGGCCCAGGCGCACATACCAGTTGCTGAGGTCATCCACCACAAAGGACTGCACCAGGCGCCCGGCCCGGGTGGGCTCAAAACTGTCGAAGGCCTCCTCGACCCCAGCGATGCAAGTATGAAGCCGGCTCAGGACCCACCGGTCGAGTTCGGGACGGTCCGCCACCGCGGGGGCCTCGGACTCCGGGGTCCAGCCATCGATGCCCGCGTACAAGGCGAAGAAGGCGTAGGTGTTGTGCAGTGTGCCGAAGAACTTCCGCTGCACCTCGCCGATGCCCTCGGTGTCGAAGCGTAGGTTGTCCCAAGGCTGCGCATTCGTCAGCATGTACCAACGTGTGGCGTCGGGGCCATATTGAGCCAACGTCTCGAACGGATCGACCGCATTGCCCAGTCGCTTGGACATCTTCTGACCATTTTTGTCGAGCACGAGTCCGTTGGAAACCACGGTCTTGTATGCGACCTGGTCGAAGACCATGGTGGCGATGGCGTGTAGGGTATAGAACCAACCTCGGGTCTGATCCACGCCCTCGGCAATGAAGTCGGCAGGGAAGGCCAGGCCTCCGTCAGGGCCCTCGACACGGTCTCGATTCTCAAAGGGATAATGCCACTGGGCGTAGGGCATGCTGCCGGAATCGAACCAAACGTCGATCAAGTCCGCCTCGCGGTGCATCGGGCGGCCGTCTGCCGCCTTGAGCACGATGCCATCTACAACGTGCTTGTGCAAGTCGATGCGGGCGTAGTTCTCATCGGACATGTCCCCCAGCACGAAGTTCGCGAA
>NYTZ01000016.1 GCA_002683735.1 Flavobacteriales bacterium | reverse complement strand
TTGCGCTGGGCGCGGGCCACGTCCTCTCCAACGAGGTAGGCCTCCTGTCCGTAGTCAACGTAAGCTTCTACTGCAGGACTGCGGTACATGTCCGGCATGTACTCGAGGCCCGGGCTGTTCGGGTCGGTCGTGCAGGCCGTCATGAAGACGGCGACAGCGATGGGCAGTGCGTTCAGGACTTTCATGCTGCGTAATCCTTGATGCTGAGCTCCAGCAGTTCGGTGTCATTCACCGCGGCCTCAATGCCGGCGGCATCCATCTCGTTCTCCTCGGTGAGGATCTCGAGAACAAACTTGTCGTCCGTCGTGCGCGGATCCGGGTTGGTGGACGGCATGCCAGGCAGCGTTCCGTTGCGCAGGAGGTAGGTGATGGCCATGCCATGGGCACCACAGAGCACGCTGAACTCAAACGTGACTGGAACAAATGCGGGCAGGTTCTCGATCAGGCTGAAGCTCGGCTTTCCTCCGATGTTCATGGGCCAGTCCTGGATCATGAAGTACCACATGCCGAGGAGCGCGAGACTCGTTCCGGTCATGGCATACATGAAAGAGGCAATGGCAAGTCGGGTCCGCGTCACGCCGATCACAGGGTCGATGCCGTGCACCGGGAATGGGCTGTACACATCCTTCACGCGGATGCCCTGAGCGACGAGCTTCTTGGCCGCTGCCATCAGCGTGCCGTCGTCGTCGTACATGACGTGGAAGACCTTCTTGGTGGATTCCATGGGTTCAGGCGTTGGAGTTGGACTTGGCCTGCATCTCCTTGTGATGCTCGCCGCTTGACTTGAGGATGGTCTTCAGCTCGTTCAATGCCAACACCGGGAAGAAACGGGCAAACAGCAGGAACAGCGTGAAGAAGATGCCGATGGTACCGATGAAAACGCCCACGTCGATGTTGGTGGCATTGAACTCCGACCAGGAGGACGGAACGTAGTCGCGGTGCAAAGACGTAAGGATGATCACGTAGCGCTCGAACCACATTCCGATGTTCACCACGATAGACAGGATAAATGTGGCGAACAGGCTTCGGCGAATCTTTTTGAACCAGAACAACTGCGGACTGATCACGTTACACGTCATCATGGCCCAATAACTCGCGCTGTATGGTCCGCTGAATCGGTTGATGAATGCGTAGCTCTCGTACTCCACGCCGCTGTACCAGGAGATAAACAGCTCGGTCAGATAAGCCACACCCACGATGGAACCCGTGACAATGATCACGATGTTCATGTACTCCACGTGCTTGGTGTGGATGTAGTTCTCAAGGTTCATCGCCTTGCGCATGATGAGCAGCAGGGTCTGCACCATGGCGAATCCGGAGAACACGGCGCCGCTCACGAAGTAGGGCGGGAAAATGGTCGTGTGCCAACCGGGAATGACAGAGGTCGCGAAGTCCATCGAGACGATGGAGTGCACGGAGAATACCAGCGGTGTGGCGATTCCGGCGAGCACCAGGCTCACCTCCTCGAAACGGGTCCAATTCTTGGCGCGTCCGCTCCAGCCGAAACTCAGGAGGCCGTAAATCTTCTTCTGCAGCGGCTTCGTCATCCGGTCACGGATCGTCGCGAAGTCTGGAATGAGGCCGATGTACCAAAAGACGAGGGACACGGANAAGTAGGTCGAGATGGCGAACACGTCCCACAGGAGCGGGCTGTTGAAGTTGACCCAGAGGGATCCGAACTGGTTAGGAAGCGGAAGCACCCAATAGCTCACCCAGATCCGGCCCATGTGGATGCCCGGGAAGATGGCCGCCATGATGACCGCGAAAATGGTCATGGCCTCCGCAGAGCGGTTGATGGCCATCCGCCACTTCTGGCGGAACAGCAGCANGACCGCGGAAATCAGCGTCCCAGCGTGGCCGATTCCAACCCACCACACGAAGTTGGTGATGTCCCAGGCCCAACCGACAGTTTTGTTCAATCCCCAGACGCCGATTCCCGTACCAATCAGGTACAGGATGCACCCCACGCCGTAGAAGGCAATCACGCTCGAGATGGAGATCATGATCTTCCAACCCAAGGGNGCTTTGCCCTGGATGGGCCCCACCACGTCATCCGTGATGTCCTTGTAACTCTTGTTCCCCAAGATCAGGGGTTCCCGAATGGCCGCTTCTTGCTGCATGGCTTAGGCGTTGGGGGTGTTGCGNACCTTGGTCAGGTATGCGATGTTCGGTTTGACTCCAATTTCTTCCAGGGCATGGTAACGACGGTTGTTCTCGAACACCTGAGCAACTTCACTATTGGGGTCATTCAAGTCACCGAAGCTGATGCACTTGGTCGGGCACGCATCAGAGCATGCGCAATTCACAAGGTCATCCGTCAAGGGTACGCCAGCCTTCTTCGCCTCCAACTTGGCACCTTGCGTCCGTTGGACACAGAGGCTGCACTTCTCCATGACACCCCGACTGCGGACCACGACATCCGGATTGAGCACCATCCTCTGGATGGCATCCTGCGCTGGGTTGAAGTTTTGAAACTTCTGGTATCCAGGGTAATGAAACCAGTTGAAACGCCTCACNTTATAGGGACAGTTGTTGGCGCANTANCGNGTCCCGATGCANCGGTTGTAGGTCATCTGGTTNAANCCTTCATTGGAGTGCGTGGTGGCTGCNACCGGACAAACCGTCTCACAAGGAGCGTGGTTACAGTGCTGGCACATCATCGGCATGTGCACAGTCTGAGGGTTGTCACTGGGCTTCTCCATCTTGGCGTAGGTGGAAATGAGCCCCTCACCTTCTTCCTCACCACGGGCTTTTGAGTAATCTGAGCTGTAGTAGCGATCCACTCGGAGCCAATGCATATCCCTGTGACGTCTCACCTCGTCCTTTCCTACGATCGGAACGTTGTTTTCGATGTGACAGGCCGTGATGCAACTNGAACATCCAATACAGTGAGTCAGATCGATGCTCATTCCCCACCGATGCCCCACTCCTTCCACGGCGTGGTCGTGCCACATATCAAACTCCTCGGTCGCCTTCTTGTCTAGGGCATTAATCTGCCCATCGCCATTGATGTCATCGTGGACATTCAGGCCTATGGTCTTATTCCAGCTGGCTTCACCGCGGGGTGCATCCATCTCTGCGAAATAGGACTNGAAGTCTGTTTCCTTCACNACAGAGTCACGCCCCATATAGGTGTGGTGCATTTGCGTGCACGCAATNGGNTATGTCTCGTCTGTCTTTTCGATNGAAATCCCGAGCACCGTGTAGTCCGGCATGCCCGCGCTCAAATCAGCCAAAGGGAAGACATTCTTTCCGATGGGAACCAGATTCCCATTTTCGTCCATCAGGTGCTGACCATTTTCTCCCACTTGGAAAGCGGCGCGACCAATTTCCTCGTTGTTGGCGCCCCGTCCATAGCCTAAGGCAACCCCGATGGTGCCGGGCGCTTGACCAGGCTGCGGAACAACGGGCAAACGCATGGCGACCCCTTCCACGTTGATCTCTACGACTGACGCTGGGTCTTCCTGTGCGATGTACGTATTGAGACCCATGTTCTCCATGTCTCCCTGAGACATGGTGATGTAATTGTCCCACGTCACCTTCGTGATTGGGTCTGGCGTTTCCTGCAAAAAAGGGTTTGCCGCCTGCTCTCCACTGCCAATGGTGGTCTTTCGATACATCGACAATTCAAACCCCTCTCCATTTCGGGCATTGACNTCACGAAGNATTGCAGANAGGTCACCGCCCAAAAAGACCGGGACTTGGCGCTCANTGCTTCCNGTCATNAGAACCCCATTGTGAACCGCCTCATTCCATGTCACGTCACGATACATGTCATCCTNCACGTAAGACGGATTNTGAGTGGCCCTCATGAAGGAGTACCAATCNATTGGCTGTCCNATCCACGTGAGCAAACTCTCGCCTGCATGNCGGGTATCGTAGAGCGGTTGAATGGTGGGTTGTGCGATGTCCANACGACCTGGGCGCANCANGAGGTCATCCCAAGACTCAAGCCAATGATGACGGGGGGCCAAGACAGTGCACAANGAACCTGTCTCATCTGCAAACAGTGCGGTCGAGACACTGGTCTTGACTTGGTTCAGGCCTTCGCGAAATCCTTGGGCATCTGGACCATGATAGGCCGGGTTNACTCCGTAGACCACCAATGTCGACACCTCGCCAGCCTTCATCGATTTGACCAGGTCGAGATAAGCGCGATCATCCCCTTGAAACAAACCAGGTTCTGAGGGAATCAAAAGCGTTTGACCTACAGAGCCAAGGAACCGATTGATGGCCAAGGCAATACGCTGATGACCAACATTGTTGTCGCCAGCAATAACAAGGGCGGCAGAACCTGCTTTCTTCAAATCAGCTGAAGCNCTNTTGACATCGGCCATCGTCGCATCATCCAGAGCGACAGCTTCCCCCACTCCGGTCAACTCTCNATACAGCGCTGCAAGCACTCGACCAGCATCAGATGGCTTTACCCTCACACGAACATCCGCATTGGATCCAGTCAGGCTCATGTTCGATTCAAAGGCATACAGCCGGCTCATGGCGCCTTTCTCAGGCGCACGGCCTGAGGTCCAACCACAACTGTAGCGAACGCTATCGCCCCAAGTGCCGAGGAAATCAGCACCAACACTGACAACACACTCCGCATCTGCAAACTCATACTCCGGGAAAGCACGAACGCCGTAATCCGCCTCAACAGCCTCTGTGATTGCACCATAACTCACCGAGTCCAACTGAATGTGCTCCAANCCCGCGTCTTTGGCNAAGGCTATNGAGCGCCGCAGACTGGGGCTCAANACGGTATTGGTCAACAAGACCTTCCTNCCGGCAGAGGCCATTCCCTGAGCAACAGCATCGTCTACTGCATCCCAATCGGCCTCCTTGCCATTGACTCTTGGCTTGGTGAGTCGGGCACTATCGTAGAGGCCCATCATAGAGCTGTTGACCCGGGAGTTGACCACTCCAATCCCTGTCTCCCCATTGCTCTTGATGAAGATGGGACGACCCTCTCGCGTCTTCACCATGACGTTCACGAAATCGTGGCCATCATAATAAGTGGAAGCGTAATAGTTGGCCACACCCGGTGTGATTTCCTCGGGCTTGTTGGTGTAGGGAATCGACTTAACAACTGGGGTTTCGCAAGCAGCGAGGGTCGCTGCCGTCAGCGAAAAACCCATGAACTTGAGAAAGTCGCGCCGGCCGGTATTGGCCCGCTGCAAACGGTCATCCGAAAGAAATTGATCGACTGGACGGTCATCTGGAAACTCTTGAGCCTCCATGCGCTCGAATTCAGGAGTCCGATCTAACTCTTCAAGCCCGGACCAGTAAGTCTTGTTCTTCGTCATGACAAAGTTTTTGNTTCTTCCCAATTCTGANTCAGTAGTGGCACTTGGCGCACTCCCATCCACCGAGTTCCTTNACCGTCGTCTTTTCGTCTTCNANNTANCNGCGNAGCTCCTCATTGCCACGGAGGTCATCCTTGAGGCGCTCNTGAATGTCTTCGTAGTATCCCGAGGAGGCGAAACTGATTTCCGCCTTGTTGTGGCACTCGATACACCATCCCATGGTGAGGGTGGGCTTGGAGAGCTCTATCAGACCGGGGTAGTCGTCCACAAGGCCGTTGATCTCCTCCACAGGGGCGATGCGACCCACTGTGTACTTGCCCACGTCTCCATGACAATTTTGACATTCGAGACCGCCCACCACCACGTGCTGCTGNTGGCTGAAGAAGACGTGATCCGGGAGGTTGTGGACCTTGTTCCACTTGAGGGGCTTGCCCTGGAAGTCGTCTTGGGGGCTCTGGTAGCCGTTCTGTCCCTCTCCGTCCAGGTAAGTTCCGGACTCGGGGTCAAACCCAATGGCCGCNTAGATTTTGCCTATCTCCACCTCCCCGTAGCGACTGCCTTTCTTCACGGCCTTGTGGCAGTTCATGCACACATTGGTGGAGGGAATGCCTGCATGTTTGCTCTCATAGGCACTGTGGTGGCAGTATTGGCAATCCACCTCATTCTCACAGACGTGGACGCTGTGGATGAACTTGACCGGCTGGTCCGGGGTGTAGCCTTGATAGACCCCGACGCCCATGAGGGTCTGGTATCCAATCACCACGAGGTAGGCCGCCACGAAAATGCCGAGGATGCTGACAAACGTGCGGTTTTCCCAAGCCCAAGCCTGAAGGCGAACGAAGTAAGGGGTGTCCTCGTTGGACTCAATATCCTGGGAAGCACGCTCCAAGCTGCGGCGGACCGTGGCGGCGCTCAGTGCGATGATCAGGAACAGCGTGAGCAAAATGAGAAACCAAATGGTGCCGTTGGCGCCCTGCTCCTCCTCAATNGCGTCGTAAATGGTGGGGCAATCCGTACCCGTGTCGGCCGTGGCCACCGCATCGGGCGGGTTCTGAACGTAGGCCATGATGTCCTTGACATCATCGGCACTCACCGCCTGGGCGGTCATCCATCCGTAGGTGCCGACATAGCGGTCGACGAGGGATTTGACGTAAGGGTCGCCGGTGGCAGCGGCGGCCTGCGGATTCTGAATCCACTGAACNAGAATTTCATCGCTGGATCNCCAGCGATCNGCGATNCCNCCCAATCCTGGCGCAGCCAAGACTTCATTGGTCACCTTGTGACAGGATGCACAGTTNGCGTTGAACAGGGCCTGCCCGTTCTCAATGTCGCCTTCGTCCCACACGCCGGCCGTCGCAGGGACGGACGAGATGAGCATGGCNCCAGCCANGATGGAAGCTAGCCTCCTTGCCACAGGGAAAGGCCGCTTCACGCTCATAATTCCAAACATGTTGTGCTGCTTGATTTACGCCTGCAAATGTAGCCTTCAAAAACGGACCTTGTGCCACCTGTCGCCCGGGAATGTTCAATCCCGGTGTGACGCCCCATTTTAGGGGTCTTGAACCTCATCCGAAGCAGCCGGATAAACGGCTTCCAGAGGCAAGTCTAGGGGCACCACGAGACAGGTGGGGAAACGGCGGCGAAGTCCCTCCTTGGCCCGGTGAGCCGGCAACCGCTCCGTGAAGTTGCCCAACGACACCCCGAACAACGGGGGATAGGGGGTCACATACACCGGCAAATTCCACCCCTCCTCTTCGAGCAAGGACTGGCGCAGGGCACGCGCACTGTCCAACCGCCCCATGAAGAGCTGCACCCGGTAGCCCGGAATGCGGATCTCTTCCGGACTGGTTTTGGCGCTGTCCAAGGCCGCGATGCTTGCGGGAATGTGCCAATTCACCGTCCCCCGGACGCCCCCCATAGGAAGGACCTTTTGCGTAGGGTCTCCTCCCCATTNCGGGGCACTNGGGTCCGCCGACTCCATCGACGGCNGCTGAGCTTCGGGGATGTCCGCACCCTCTTCCATGGGGACGGTCTCCCGGGTGGATTCGCGGTCTTCACCAGGCGCATGCTCCTGCTGGAACAAATTGCGCCACCAAGGCCGGTCATCCTGGGCCAAAGTGCCTTCCGACATGCCCAATGCCAACAGCAGCAAAACCCAGCGCCCGTTCATCGCCGCAAGATGACCAATTTGCNCGAGGCCCCGGTCTTGCCGGACGCCTCACCGGCAAGGGCAAAGTACACGCCCTCCGGCACCGGTTGACCCAGGTCGTCCAANGTATCCCAGACCGCCCGNCCCCCGTCACTTTCAAGCTGTCGGACCCGGCGCCCACCTGAATCCAAGATGTGCACCTCGCTCCCAAAAGCCAGGCCATCAATGGTGACAAGAGGGGCATATTCCGGCCGCCATGGATTCGGGAAAATCGCGAGGGAACCGGACCCCAGCTCCGGCATGAAGTTGGTTGCCGTACCCCGAAACGACGTGATGCCATTGGCGGTGGCAAAAAAGACCACGCCACTCGCCTGGTCGATGGCGATGTCATAGACTTCATCCGCGGGGAGCGGGCTGTTCGACGCGGTGAAGTGCGCCTCCTGTTCCCGGCCGTCCGGGGAGAACAGGAACACCCCATTGTTGACCGTGGCCAGCCACTTCCGGTTCCCGCCGTCGAGGGCGATGTCCTGGACCGTTTCCGTCTCCAGCAGGAATTGGAAGTTTCCATCCTGCTCAATCAAAATCTGCTGGGCGTCAATGGGGTCCGGGGAAAACAATCCGGAAGGCTGATAGAACACGGCTGGGCCCTGCAGGGTGCCCAACCAAATCTCCCCGTCCAAATCCTCTTCGACGGCGTACACAAATGAGCTCGGCAATCCTCCTTGACCTTCGGCCTGGCCCAAAAATCGAATGTCATCGTCTGTCGGGTCCGAAGGCGTGCCTCCCGTGGCGATGACCGCCACCCCTTCGCCATCTCCAAGCAACAGCCACACCTGGTCCGATTGGGTTGCAAACACGCGGGTGATCCTCGTCGAAACATCCAGCCCTTCGAGACCGAATACATGCCATTCTCCTTGTGCATCGAGCATCTTCAGGGGGTACTCCGTGCCCTCATTGGCCACCCATAGGTTGCCCAAACGGTCGAAGTCCAAAGCCGGGACGGCGCACCGAGGGGTGCTCCAATTCACATTCCACTCCAAAGGACAGTTCTCCGGGTTCCAATACTGGACGACCTCCTGCCCGATGATCTCGATGAGCCCCTCTTCCAAGCTGCCAAACACCGCCCGTTCCGGATCGGTCGGGTCGATGCTCACATCCATAGGGTCCTGCACACCGTCGGCGCCCGCAACCCCGGCCGGAGGGGCGATGCGCCGCCACCAGTTTCCTTTTCGGCCGCTGAATCCTTCACGCCTGAACAGCGGAACCCCCGCTGCATCCGTGCCTCCGGTAGCCACCCAGAGCACCTCGTTCCAAGCATCCACGCGGAAGGCCGCATTGGAGCGGGGGCCGATCGGTGCCAGCGGACCGTCAAATGCAGCGCCGCCTGATTCGATGCGGAGCACGCCGGAATGCGCATTGGCAAGCCACACACCATTGCCGGAAGAAGCGATGCCGCGGGGTTGCAGGAACACATTGCCGACCTGACCCACCTGAACCACCGGCTCTCCTGCGGCATCCCACTCCATCAAGCCAAACGGCGTAGATGCCCAGACATGTGTGCCATCCGTGGTGAGCCGACGCCACTCCTCTTCCATGCCGACAGTCCACTCCTCCCACACTCCACCGGCATCACGGTGCCAAATGGCGTCGGCCCCCGACCTGTTCTCGAGCACCACCAAATCTCCGGACGGCATGGACACGAGGTCCGTGAGGTCCACCGCCCCAAGCGCATCGAGGGCAGCCTCTTGTGTCCAAGTCGCCGGATTCCCGAGAAATGGAGCAGACACGGGGGCCGACCACAGTCCGTCGGGTGTGGCCACCCACCACTGATCGCCAACCCGCGCAGCCGATCGCACTGGCAGCAGGCTGCCGGCCGCCTCCAATTTCCAAGTATCCCGGACTTCGACTTTCACCAAATCGAATTCCACCACGCCGATGTCGGTGCACAACAGCAATCGGTCCTCGGACACCACAAGGCGCCTCGGACGCTTGTCCCCGAGCAAGTCCGCTTCGGAGAGGTCGGTCACGGACACCACATCGGTCAACGTGCCATCGGCATCCAAGGCCACCAGGTCAAACGTGCCTTCTGCATGGGCCACCACGGCCCAACCCCACTCGGGCGCCAAAGCCACCGCGGCAATGTCTGCCCTGCTTAGGCCTTCCGCCTTGCCGAAACGCTGCAACTCCCCGGTGGGCTCTCCCCCCTCATCCAAGGTGAGGACAAACACCGCAGTCTCAGCTGCCACCAAGGCCACAGGTCCTTCCGGCGCCACCGCCACATCCACACAGCGCGTGAAGTTGGCCTGATCCTGCCAGGTACCTGTCGGAATCTGCGCATGCATGCTAATGCTGCCAATGCTCCAACCCAAGAGCAACACACAGGAGAAAAATGAACGCAGGGGCATGATGTGGGCGTGAATCGAGATGCAGACGCGGAAAACCATCAATTGTTGTGCGAAGGTCAGACATCCGGCGGCAAGGCACGGGCCTCGACAGGGCGAGCTCCCTTGGGCTTCAATCGACGGACCCTGGGCGACGGCGGCAAAACGGACAGGTCGAACAAGGCTGGCCCCTTCGTCTCGAGGTTTTCAAGGGCCTGCTCATCGGCCAAGCCGTACATGAAGTTGCGGTCGCCGAGCACCATTTCCACAATGCCCCACCCCACCAACAAAGCCAGCAAGTCCTCTGTCGCTGCAGGCGGGCGACGCACCGTGCGCATGATTTGACGGAACCCAATCAGCTTTCCGTTCCGCCAGCTGCGGAAGAGCCGCCCCACGTTGCGGTCGTATTCGAATGGAGGACGGTCCGCCCGAAAACGGTGGTCCCAGCATCGGGACAGGACGGCATTGGCCCGGATGTTTTCGTCTTCAAGTCTGAGGTAGGCGTTCCACTGGCCCACTTCGTCCTCGCTGCGGTGTGGACGGCATCGGGAAGGTTCCACCACCACCTCAAGCACGCTGCGCACATCAGCCTTCCAGACTTGACTCCGAAACTCAATCATAGGCTTGCAATAGAGCTCCGCTGCCGCTTCTACCATGTGGAGCTCTTCGTCCACCCGAACGCCGCTGACCGTGCCATTGTCCTTGACCCCGATCAACAGGCGCCCACCATCGGAGTTGGCAAACGCCACCAACGTCCGCGCAATCTTGCGGCTGTCGTCGATGCGGGTTTTGAAGTCTTGCTGTTGGTGCTCCCCTTCCGCAATCATTCGAAGGATGTGCGACATGCCGACAAAGATGGCGTGGCCCTGTCATCGGAAACATGCAGAGTCCACGGGATTTTGCCTACTTTCGCACTGTCAGCGAAGGGTTGACATGGAGAAAGGGGGGCCGCAAGCCCCCCTTCTTTTTCCCACCCCTTGCCGACCAGACCACATGATTGACAACGCCACCATCCGCAATTGGGTCGAGGAGTACCTGTCCGAAACGGGCGGTTTCCTCGTGGACGTGACCGTCTCCGAAGGCGCAGACATCCGTGTGCTGGTGGACGCTCCGGAAGGCATGCCCATTTCACGATGTGTGCAGATTTCCAGGTTGATCGAAGACCGACTGGACCGTGACGTTCAGGATTTCGCATTGCAGGTTTCGACCCCGGGACTGGACCAGCCCCTGAAGATTCGGCCCCAATACGACAAGAATGTTGGCCGTCAGGTCAAGGTGCAATTGCATGACGGGCACAGCTTGGAAGGCATGTTGACCGAAGCAGGGGACGACGGCATCGTCGTGGAGCACAAAGAGAAACGCAGAATCGAAGGCCGGAAGGCCAAAGAGTGGGTGACAGACCGGCACGAATTGGCCTGGGATAGCATCGCCACCACCAAAGTCAAGATTTCATTCAAGCAATAATGGATACGGTGAACCTGATCGACTCCTTCCGGGAGTTCAAGGAATTGAAGAGCATCGACCGCGAGACGATGATGGGCATCCTCGAAGAGGTGTTCCGCAATATGATCATCAAGAAGTACGGCTCGGACGACAACTTCGACATCATCATCAACCCTGAGAAGGGCGACCTCGAGATTTGGCATAACCGCGAGATCGTCGAGGACGGTGAGGTCGAGGATCCGGTGGCGGAAATCGCCTTGGCCGATGCCCTCAAGATCGAGGACGACTTCGAGGTCGGCGAGGAAGTCTCCGAGGAAATCAAGCTGGCCGACTTTGGCCGCCGCAACGTATTGTCTATGCGCCAAAACCTCGCCGGCAAGGTGATGGAACTGGAGAAGGACGCCCTGTACCGCAAGTACAAGGACCGCGTCGGTGAGATCATCTCCGCCGAAGTGTACCAGATCTGGAAGCGCGAAATCCTACTCGTCGACGACGACGACAACGAACTGATCATGCCCCGAGACCAGCAGATTCCGGGCGACTTCTTCCGCAAGGGAGATGCCGTACGCGCCGTGGTCGCCGAGGTGGACATCCGCAACAACAACCCGCGGATCATCCTTTCCCGCACCGCTCCTGAGTTCCTCGCCCGCCTGTTCGAGCAGGAGGTGCCGGAGATCTACGACGGCCTGATCACCATCAAGAAGGTGGTTCGCGCTCCTGGCGACCGCGCCAAGGTGGCCGTGGAATCCTATGACGACCGCGTCGACCCGGTGGGCGCTTGCGTCGGCATGAAAGGCTCCCGCATCCATGGCATCGTTCGCGAACTCAAAAACGAGAACATCGACGTGATCAACTACACGGCCAACGAACAGTTGCTCATCGCCCGTGCCCTGAGCCCGGCCAAGATTTCCTCAATCACCATCAAAGGAGAGCGCGCTGAAGTTTACCTCCAACCCGACCAGGTTTCCCTCGCCATCGGCAAGGGCGGACACAACATCAAGCTCGCCGGCAAGCTGACCGGCTATGAAATTGACGTCTACCGTGAAGGCGAGACGGAAATCGACGACGTCGAACTCAAGGAGTTCGCTGACGAAATCGAAGCTTGGATCATTGAAGAGCTGGAGAAAATTGGTTGCGACACCGCACGGAGCGTGTTGAACCTGACCGTGGAGGACTTGGCCAACCGGACCGACCTCGAAGTCGAGACCATTGAAGATGTGGTCAACATCCTGAAGGCCGAATTCGACGCCTGACCCGCCTCCACGCCCCGTTCAACTCTAACTCCCCACCTCGGCACCCCACACATGTCTGAAGTCTCCAAACCGGTACGCCTGAGCAAAGCCGCCCGCGAATTCAACCTCGGGTTGGACACCATTGTCGAATTCCTTGCCTCCAAAGGCATCGAAATCGAACGCAAGCCCAACACCAAGTTGGAGCCGGAACAATACGCCCTCGTCCGCGCCAACTTTGCCGACGAGAAGGCCGCCAAGGAAAAGGCCAAGCAGAAGTCCAAGACCCTGCTGGAGATGGAGGCTGTGGCGGTGGATTCCAAGAAGAAGGCTGCGACAGAGCCCGAATCGGAGCCGGCACCCGCCTCGGAGCCCGATTCTGCACCCGCACCGGTCGCCGAGCCGGAACCCAAGTCCGAGCCCGAACCTGTGAAGGAAGAGCCGGTCGCAGAGCCACAAGCGGAAGTGACTGCAGAGGACAAGCCGCCGGTGGCGGAAGAAAAGCCCGCTGAAGAAGAACCCAATGCCGGTGCTGCCGTCAAGGTGGTCGGCAAAGTGGACCTCGACGCCGTCGCTCCGAAGAAGAAGACCAAGAAGTCCGCTGCGAAGCAAAAGGAAGCGCCCGCTGAAGCACCGGAGGCACAGAAAGCCGCCCCGGAAGTGCCAGCCCCTGAGGCCGCGGCCCCCGAGGCAGAAGAACAGCAACCTGAGGCACCCACACCTGAGGCAGCTGAAGTGGTGCGCGCCAAGGCCGAGAAGCTCTCAGGCCCAACAGTGGTGGGTAAGATTGAACTTCCCGTCGAGAAGACGCCCACCACAGCCGGCGAGAAGCGCAAGCGCAAGCGCATCACCAAAGTCGACGTGGAAGCCGCCGGAAAGCAGGCCGGAAAGCGCGACCGCACCGTGACCGGTGCGCCTCGTAAGGAAATCTCCGACAAAGACATCCAGAAGGAAATTAAGGAAACGCTGGCCCGCCTCAGCAAGGGAAAGAAGACCCAAGCCAGCGCCAAGACGCGCCGTGCCAAGCGTGACGCCAAGGCCGAACGGGCCGAGCGTGAGCAGCTCGCCCAAATGGAGGCAGCCCACACGCTGGAACTGACCGAATTCGTGACGGCCTCCGAGCTCGCTACGATGATGGACATCTCCGTCAACGAGGTCATCTCGGCGTGCATGTCGCTGGGCATGATGGTGTCCATCAACCAGCGTCTGGATAAGGAAACCATCGGCATCATTGCCGAAGAATTCGGGTACGGTGTGGACTTCGTTTCTGCTGAAGTCCAGGAGGCCATTGAAGTGGAGGTGGACAGCGATGACGACCTCGTCTCCCGCCCGCCGATCGTAACCGTCATGGGCCACGTCGACCACGGAAAGACCTCCCTGCTCGACTACATCCGGAACACGAATGTCATTGACGGTGAAGCCGGCGGCATCACACAGCACATCGGTTCCTACAGCGTGGAGCTGGAGGACGGCGCGCGGATGACCTTCATCGACACACCGGGTCACGAGGCCTTTACGGCCATGCGTGCCCGCGGTGCACAGGTCACCGACCTCGCCATCATCATTGTGGCCGCTGACGACGCGGTCATGCCGCAGACCAAGGAAGCCATCAGCCACGCCCAGAGCGCGGAGATTCCTTTCCTGATCGCCATCAACAAGTGCGACCGCGAAGAGTCCAACCCCGACAAAATCCGGACCGAGCTCGCCGAGCTGGGCATCCAGGTCGAAGAGTGGGGCGGCAAGACACAAAGCCAGGAGATTTCCGCCAAGACCGGCATGGGCATCCCCGAGCTGCTGGAGAAGGTCACCCTCGAAGCTGAACTGCTCGAGCTCAAGGCCAACCCGGAGAAGCGCGCGGTCGGCACCATCATTGAATCCAGCCTCGACAAAGGCCGTGGATATGTGACCAACCTCATCGTCTCCGCCGGTACCCTCCGCGTTGGCGACGCCATGCTCGCCGGTCAGTATAGCGGTAAGGTCCGCGCCATGACCAACGAGCGCGGCGAAGCAATGAAGGAAGCCGGCCCCTCCACCCCGGTCTCCGTACTCGGACTGGACGGCGCCCCGAACGCTGGTGACGAATTCCACATCTTCGAAGGCGAGCGGGAAGCCCGGACCATTGCCCAGAAGCGCCAGCAACTGCAGCGCGAGCAGGGCATCCGGACGCAAAAGCAGGTCACCCTCGAGGAACTCGGCCGCCGGATCGCGGTGGGCGAATTCAAGGAGCTCAACCTCATCATCAAGGGCGACGTGGACGGTTCCACCGAAGCCTTGGCCGACAGCCTGCTCAAACTCACCACCGAAAAAGTGCAGGTCAACGTCATCCACAAGGCCGTGGGCCAGATCTCCGAAAGCGACGTGCTGCTGGCGTCTGCTTCCGAAGCCATCATCATCGGCTTCCAAGTCCGCCCAAGTGGAACTGCCCGGAAGCTTGCCGAAAAGGAGGGCATCCAGATCCGCTTGTACTCCATCATCTACCAGGCCATCGAGGAGATGAAGGAGGCCATGGAGGGCCTGCTGTCCGCCAAGATCGAGGAACGCATTACCGGTACGGCCGAGATCCGCGAGACCTTCAAGATCTCCAAGGTGGGCACAATTGCCGGTTGCTTCGTGACCGACGGCACCATCCACCGGAACCACGGCATCCGCGTGATCCGCGAGGGCATCGTGGTCTACACCGGCGAGTTGGGCTCCCTCAAGCGCTTCAAGGACGACGCCAAGGAGGTCAAGAAGGGCTTGGAATGCGGTCTGAACGTGGAGAAATTCAACGACATCAAGGTGGGCGACATCATCGAAGCCTACGAAGAGGTCGAAGTGAAGCAGACCCTCGACGACTGATCGCGTGACGGTGGAGCTGCAGAGCAAGCTGCCCCATCTGGGGACCACCATCTTCACGGAAATGTCCGCCCTCGCGCAACAGCACGGGGCGGTCAATGTGTCGCAAGGTTTCCCGGACATTCCTCCGCCTCAAGGATTGGTGGAAGCCGCCGTCAAGGCACTCCATGATGGCGCGCATCAGTACGCCCCCATGGCCGGCCGGCTGGACTCGCTGAACGCCGCGACGGCAACGGCGGTCACCGCCTTCGAGTGGTCGCGCCGTCATCACGGCAAGTAATCGGTTGTTGCAGTGGGTGTGCGTTTGTTCACGCCGACGAGCGGTTGGCGCGCGATGCCCTCGTGATGGATCCCAACGCTGTCATGGACGGCTCGTGACTCTTACGGTATTTTGCCAGTGACTAGTCGTGACTACGTAAACTCTCGGCAACGCGCTGCCAACGGGGGTTTGCAGTTGCTGAGAACCGCCGC
>NYTZ01000015.1 GCA_002683735.1 Flavobacteriales bacterium | reverse complement strand
GACCGGGCAAAGGGCGGAATCGCTCGGGAATGCTCTCCCAATTCTTGCGGCCCATGATCACATGGTGGCCCTTCGTCGTCGTCTTAAAAAAGGCCATGTCGTCACGCAACGTCCATATCAGGTCGTTGTCCTTTCCGATGACACCGTTGACCGCAACGGCCGCAATGAGGGAGACACGCATGGTGCGAAAGTCGGGGTCAGACGCTGACGGCCGCCTTGATGTGCGGATGGGGGTCGTAGTTGAGGAGCTCGAAGTCCTCGAAACGGAAGTCGAAGAGATCCTTGACGTCCGGATTGATTCGCATGACTGGGAGCTCACGGGTGTCGCGGGTCAACTGCTCACGCGCCTGGTCGATGTGGTTCAGGTAGAGGTGGACGTCCCCAAACGTGTGGACGAAGTCGCCCGGCTCGAGGTCGCAGACCTGTGCGATCATCATCGTCAACAGCGCGTAAGACGCAATGTTGAATGGCACACCGAGGAAGGTGTCGGCCGAGCGCTGATAGAGCTGGCAACTCAGGCGACCATCCTGCACGTAGAACTGGAATAGGCAGTGGCAGGGCGGCAATGCCATCTCCTCGATGAAGGAGGGGTTCCATGCGCTCACCACGTGGCGCCGGCTGTGCGGGTTGTTTTTGATCCGGTCGATAAGCTGGACAATCTGGTCAGTGTGACCCCCGTCCGGGTTGGGCCAAGACCGCCACTGGTAGCCGTATACGGGACCGAGGTCGCCGTTCTCATCGGCCCATTCGTCCCAAATGCGGACCCCGTTTTCCTTGAGGTAGGCGATGTTGGTGTCGCCCTGCAAGAACCACAGGAGCTCGTGGATGATGCTGCGGAGGTGAAGCTTCTTGGTCGTCAGGACGGGAAAGCCCTCCGACAGGTCGAAGCGCATCTGGTGGCCGAACAGGCCGAGGGTGCCGGTTCCGGTCCGGTCGGGACGCTCCTGCCCCTCGTCGAGGAGCTTCTGCAACAGGTCGAGATACTGACGCATGGCCCGAAGGTAGCAGGTGCGCCGGGCCGTTCAGCTCAATGTGCGTGGACTGTGGAAATGTGGTCGCGCAGGTCCTTCACGCGCTGCTCGGCCGCGTCGGCCGTCTCGGCAAGGAGGGTCACGTGGCCCATCTTCCGTCCGGGGCGCACCGCCGCCTTGCCGTAGATGTGGGGGTGCAGGCCCGGTTCAGCGAGCGCCGTGCCAAAGCCGGGGTAGACCGGGGCGCCGNTGGCGTCCGGGGCGCCAATCAAATTGAGCATGGCCGCCGCCGTCCACTGGGACGTGTCGCCGAGGGGCAGACCGAGGATGGCCCGCAAATGCTGCTCAAACTGCGATGTGCCGCACGCCTCGATGGTGTGGTGGCCAGAATTGTGAGCGCGGGGGGCAACCTCGTTGACCAGGATCCGGCCCTCNTTGTCCAGGAACAGTTCAATGGCGAGCAAGCCCACGAAATCCATGGCTTCCACCACGGACAGGGCCACGCGGCGGGCCTCATCGGCCACCGCCTCGGAAATGCGCGCGGGCGCTACGAGGTAGTCGACGAGGTTCAACTCATTAAAGACGGACTCCACCACCGGATAGGTCTTGACCTCNCCTGTCGTAGACCGGGCCACGATGACGCTGAGCTCNTTGTCGATGTCGACGGCATCCTCCAGCACGCAGGGCGCATCGAAAGCATCGACAGCATCGGCCTCCGTTCGAATCACCTGCACACCACGGCCATCGTAACCACCCGTCCGCAGCTTCTGCACGACGGGCAGGCCTCGAGACAATACCTCAGCCCGACCGTCTCCGACCAGCGCGAAGTCCGAGGTCGGAATGCCGTGGCTGGCGTAGAACTCCTTTTGGGTGCCTTTGTCTCGGATGAGCGCGNGGTGAGACGGGTCCGGCAACACTTGCACCCCCATCGCCTTGAGCGCGGTNAGGCCTTCGATGCTGACGTTCTCGATCTCCACCGTCACCACGTCGAGGGTGCGGCCCCAGGCGATGACCGCTTCGGCATCATTGAGGTCGCCCTGCGTGAACTGGTGGGCGATCCGGGCGCACGGACATTGTGGGTCCGNGTCGAGGATGTGNATGCGGTAGTCGAGGTCGAGTGCCGCCTGGATGGTCATCCGGCCGAGCTGGCCGCCGCCGAGGAATCCNATGCGCAGGTCTGCACCGTTGCGGAAAGTTGCCGTGTCGCCTTGCATGGCCGCGAAGATACCGGGCTATTTTCGGAGCATGGNCCTNCGCTCCCTGCTTCTGATGATCCTGCTCGCCTTTGGGCCAGCCACCTACTGCCAGAGCGATTGGTGGTACGATCCAGACGAGCAGGGGGTCAACACGGCCGGAAAAGACCAACGGCCGCTGAGCGAGCGCAGCTTTCGCGAGCGNCTCACCTATGGCGGCAACGGCGCTTTCCAACTCGGCACGATCACCCTCATCGGCGGGACACCGCAGGTTGGGNACCGCGTTACCGAGAACGTTATGGTCGGCATCGGCGGGACGTACTATTACAACCGGTGGAAGGACATCGAGTACACCCAGCACCTCTATGGAGGCAACCTGTGGGCCCGNCGAAAGCTGTTTTCACGGGTCTTCGTCCACGTCGAATCCGAGCACATCAACATCGAAGCCTCAGGGCCTTTGTTGCTGGAATCCGGTCGGCGTTGGGTGGACATGCTGTGGGTCGGCGGCGGCTACTACCAAGGCGTGACCGACCGAATCGGCGCCGGCATCACCTTGCTCTATGACGTCAGCGAGAATTCATTGAACCCNTACGACAATCCCACCATCCGTGGCGGACTGTCCTTGGGATTCTNAGAATCCAACGAACTTCGCCCCATGGACATGCTCCAAANCCTCTTCCTCGGCAACACGCTCCAAAGCTGGCTCATGGCCCTCGGCTGGGCCNTCGGCGGCATCCTCATCGCCCGCATTCTCTACAAGGTCGTCGGCAGACTGGCCCGTCGCATGACGGCCAAGACCCGCTCCAACTTGGACGACCTCATCGTCGACAAGCTGGAGGAGCCTTTGGTGCTCGCCCTCACCATCATCGCCCTGCGCACGGGATACGGCGAACTGAGCTTCGGCGACGGGGTCGACGATTTTGTGGATGCTGCAATGAAGGTGGCCTATGCGCTGAACATCACCTGGGGCATCGCCCGGTTGGTGGACGCCGTCATCATGAACTACTTCGTGCCCTTCACGCTCCGCAAGGAGAGCACGATGATGGACCAGTTTGCGCCCATCCTGCGCAAAGGCCTCCGCTCCTTGATCTGGGTATTGGGCCTGATCATGGCACTCAACAACGCCGGCTATGACGTCGGAGCGCTGCTCGCCGGTGTCGGCATCGGCGGTTTGGCCATGGCCATGGCGGCCAAGGATTTCGTGTCCAACATCTTCGGCGGCATCACCGTCTTCGTGGACAAGCCTTTCCAAGTCGGAGACCGCATCCAAATCGGTGGCTACGACGGCACCATCGAGGAAATCGGCATTCGATCCACCCGGCTCCGCACACTGGCGGGCCGGCTGGTCATCATCCCCAACTTCAAGTTCACCGACAGCTTCGTCGAGAACGTGACCATCGAGCCCGCGCGCAAGGTGTCGCTGACGTTGGGGCTGACCTACGACACCACGCCCGAACGGGTGAAGGAAGCCATCGGAATCATCCGGGCCATCATCGCCGAGCGCGCCGAGACCCTGCAGGAGGAGCCGACCATCTGGTTTGACAACTTCGGCGATTTCTCTCTCAACATCAAGGTCATCTACTACATCAAGAAAGAGGGCCACTGGGCTCACAGCCCGAGCGAAGTCAATCTGGAGATTCTCAAAAGGTTCAACGCGGCCGGACTCGACTTCGCCTTCCCGACCCAGACGCTCCTCACCCCCGACGTCTCTGCCCGCTAATCAGGCCGTGGCGCGAAGGATGGCCGCGACCCGTTCGATGTCGTCGGCCGTCAACTGGTACATCAGCGGCAGGCAGGCCACGCGGCGAGTCACATCGTGGGCCACGGGTAAATCTGCGTCCTGGACGTAATCGAGGGTGTCCAAGCTGGGATAGAAGTACCGGCGCGCCGTGATGCCGTCCGCTTGAAGCGCTTCAAAGGCATGCTTCAACGCCGATTCAGACTGGAACAAAACCGGGTAGTAAGAACAATTCCAATTCGTTCCTTCGGGAGCCTCCAATTTGCGCACTGCCGTATGCTTCAACGCCGCATCGTAAAGCGCATGGCATTCCTTCCGGTGGGCCAGGATGTCCTCGAAGTGCCGCAAGTTGACCAACCCCACGGCGGCGTGAAACTCCGACATCTTCCCATTGATGCCCACTCCATTGAATTCCACTGGGCCGTCGTGACCAAAGTTGCGGAGGTAATGGACCCGCTCGTCCCATTGCGCCGTGCGGGAGATGACCGCGCCACCCTCAACGGCGTGCAGCAGCTTGGTCGCATGCAGGCTGGTCGTGCTCATGTCGCCATAGGACAGCAGGCTGCTTCCCCGGTAGGTCGATCCTACCGCATGGGCCGCGTCGTAAACGACCTTCAAACCATGCTTCTCCGCGATGGCGGCGATGGCATCCACATCACACGGCAGGCCATAGCAATGCGTGGCCACGATGGCCGTTGTCCTCGGAGTGATGGCCGCTTCGATCGCGGATGGGTCGATGCATAGCGTTGTCGGAAGCACGTCAACGAAAACCGGGGTACAGCGTTCCCAGACAAGGCTTGACGTCGTGGCCACATAACTGATGGGCGTGGTGATGACTTCCCCTTCAAGACCCAGGGCTTGATAGGCCAATTGCAAGGCCACAGTCCCATTGCCGACCACCTTGAGGTGCTCCACATCCACCGCTTTTGCCAACCCGGCTTCAAGCTCCCTCAGTACCGGACCATCGTTGGTCAGCCAGTTGCGGTCCCAGATGCCGTGCAGCAATTCGAACACCTCCTCGCGGGGCGTCGGAAACGGAAGGGTCACGGGAAGAGGACGATACGCCGACATGCTGTTCACAAGGTCGGTCAAAAATCAGCGCGTGCGGCCAGGGTTTTCGCGGACGAAGGCGGCCCAGCCGCCGCCCTTTCCGCCGAGGGTGGGTGTGCCCATCTCGTAGAGGTGGCACAGTGCCACGGCGAGGCCGTCCGTCGCATCGAGGTCGCGCGGCATGTCGGCATCGGCAATCTTCAACGTCCGCTGCACCATGCCGGCCACCTGTTCCTTGGACGCGGCGCCCGATCCGGTGATGGCCTGCTTGACCCGACGCGGGGCATATTCGGCCACCGGCACCTCACGGACCAGGGCCGCAGCGAGCGCCACGCCTTGTGCCCGACCGAGCTTGAGCATGGACTGCACATTCTTGCCGAAAAATGGAGCCTCCACCGCGAAGTGATCGGGCGTATGGGCTTCAATGAGGCCAGCACACCGCTCGTGGATGCGCTTCAATCTGGCAGCATGGTCCTTGACCTTGGACAAGTGAAGAGCGCCCATCTCGAGCAGCTCGACCCGGTTGCGCGACCAGGCGCGAATGACGCCGTAGCCCATGATGGTAGTGCCGGGGTCAATGCCGAGGATGATGGTTGGTTCACGCTTCACAGTTGCAAAATGCATGCGGACCGTCACGAATTCCCACCTCGGGGAATGAAGATGTCCAAGGGAATTCAAG
>NYTZ01000014.1 GCA_002683735.1 Flavobacteriales bacterium | reverse complement strand
TGGCCCAACCGACGAGCACGAAGCGGCCCAGCCACTTGTTGGCCTCGGCCACAGCACCACCGGCGCTGTCTGCCAGCTGCTTCACCTCACCGGAGAAGACCAGGTAAACGATGTAGAAGTAGGCAATGCCGGAGAAGAGACCCCAAAGCCAAGCCTGAGCCACGCCGGAAGTCTCTCCGATGTAACCGGTGACAAGCATCACCACGGAAGCGAGGATGAGCTTCCACATCAGGCCCATGGTGCCACCGGCCTTTTTGGTAATGAGGTAGAACTCCACGCACATGAGCGGGACCGTCAGGGTCCAGTCCACGTAGCGGAAGAACGTCGGGCTGGTGCCCGTCTCGAGGTAGTACCCCCGCATGTAGTAGTAGTGGACGAACGCGATGAACGTGATCAATCCACTCACGAGGAGAGAGGTACGCCACTTCTTGTCGACGTTCCACATCTCGAAGAAGAAGAAGACAGAGGCGGCCATCATGGCCATGCAGCCCACGAAGAACGTGAAGCTGGTTGCAGACTCGAAGTGAGCACTGCTATGTCCGGCAGCTGCCAGAATCAAAGAAAGGTTCATTGTGTTGTGTGGTTTTGAACGTGTTCAACGTACACACCAAAACTACAGAGGAGACGCCTTGTTCAATGAAATTGCAAAAAAAGTGAACGTGATAGAGGTGCTGATGGCCGCAAATCCCCGTCAGTCAAGCTGTTGCAGGCTCGAAAAAATTTTGTGCATCGGGAGCCCCATGACGGTGTAATAGCTCCCTTTCAGGGTGTGAATGGCACAGGCGCCAATCAAATCTTGTGCGCCATACCCTCCAGCTTTGTCGAACGGATGGTGGTTTTTGATGTAATGAGTGGCGAATTCTGACGTGATGTGTTCAAAGGACACGTTGGCCACGTCGTGGTCGGTGAATAGGTCATTCGGACGACGTCCATCCACGACGCAAAAGGCCGTCACGACCTGGTGCGTTTGCCCCGAAAGCTTCATGAGCATGCCATGCGCTACCTGCGCATCGGCGGGCTTCTCCAGTGTTTCTCCGTTCAGTTGCACCACGGTGTCGCTGGTGATGAGGATTTCGTTTTCGGCGAGGGAGGCCAAGGCACCCCGGGCTTTGAGTTCGCTCAAGTACCGGGGAATCTCCGGTCCTTGAAGGGTGTCAGGGTACATTTCCTTCACCCCGATGGGCCGCACCTCAAAGGGGAGCCCCAGCATGGACAGCAATTGCTGGCGTCGGGGCGAGGCGCTGCCGAGGATGAGGTGGCGGCCTTCCAATGCGGGAAGAAGGGGAAGGGCAGATGGCGTATCGGGGACAATGTGCATGGCGTGGTTCGTCGGTGGTGCAAAACAACACCTTAAAGGACTGTGCGTTCAGATGGTGGGGCGGTCATGCGCCTGTAATTTCGCCGGCTTAGACGGTCACCATGGACAGCATTCTCATCCTCGATTTCGGTTCCCAGTACACCCAGCTGATTGCCAGGCGGGTCCGGGAGTTGAACACCTTTGCGGAAATCAAGCCTTGGAATGGCAATTGGCGGTCCTTGCTGGAGACCGCGCCCGAGGACGACCCGCAAGGCCGCCGCTGGAAGGGGGTCATCCTGTCGGGCAGCCCTCACAGTGTCCGGGATGCAGACGCTCCCTCACCTGATCTGGAAGGCATCCGCGGAAAATGGCCCCTCCTCGGAGTGTGCTTTGGCGCCCAATGGCTGGCTCAGAATGGCGGAGGCAGCGTCGGAGCGAGCGACAGTCGGGAGTACGGCCGGGCGCATTTGACCCACATCGACACATCGGACCGCCTGTTCGCTGGCATGACTGAGGGCAAGGCCGTCTGGATGAGCCATGGCGACACCATTCAAGGGGCTGGCGGGCGCACCCGCATCACCTGCAGCACCGAAGACGTGAAGTTCGCGGGGTTTGCCTTTGATGACGAACCCACGTGGGGCATTCAGTTCCACCCGGAGGTCTACCACAGCGAAGAGGGGTTGACCTTGCTCCGCAACTTCGTCCATGAGATCTGCGGATGTTCCGCCGATTGGACGCCCGCACACTTTGTGGACACCACAGTCGCGGAGCTACAGGAAAAGCTGGGCGACGACCGTGTGGTGCTCGGTTTGAGCGGAGGTGTGGACTCGAGCGTAGCGGCCATGCTGCTGCACCGGGCCATTGGGGACCGTCTCCACTGCATTTTCGTGGACAATGGCCTGCTCCGCAAAAACGAATTCGAGGAGGTGCTCGAAGGCTACGAGGGGATGGGCCTCAACGTCAAGGGAGTCCGTGCGGCGGATCGCTTCTACAAGGCGCTGGCGGGCGTATCGGATCCGGAAGGCAAGCGCAAGGCCATTGGCGCCACTTTCATTGATGTGTTTGACCACGAGAGTGGCCTGCTCGACGGCGTGAAATGGTTGGGCCAAGGCACCATCTACCCGGACGTCATCGAAAGCGTCTCCGCCACTGGAGGTCCGAGTGCCACGATCAAGAGTCACCACAACGTGGGCGGGCTTCCCGACTACATGAAGCTTCAAGTCGTCGAGCCGTTGCGCATGCTCTTCAAGGATGAGGTGCGCCGAGTGGGCCGCGAGATGGGGCTCGACTCCCAGCTCCTGGGCCGTCACCCATTCCCCGGCCCCGGCTTGGGTATCCGCATCCTCGGTGAGGTCAATGCGGACAACGTCCGCCTCTTGCAAAACGCCGATCGCATCTGGATCGACAAGCTGCGCGAGCACGGCCACTACGACCGGGTGTGGCAGGCCGGTACCATCTTGCTGCCCGTGCAGAGCGTAGGGGTCATGGGCGACGAGCGGACATACGAGCAGGCTGTGGCCCTGAGGGCGGTGAGTTCGACCGACGGCATGACGGCGGACTGGGTGGATTTCCCCCATGCCTTCCTCGCGGAGGTGTCCAATTCCATCATCAACAAGGTCCGCGGCATCAACCGTGTGGTCTACGACATTTCCTCCAAGCCGCCAGCCACGATCGAATGGGAGTGACGCGCAGCATGCTTCGCGGGGCNTTGTGCCTCCTTGGGTTGTGGTCGGCCCTGGCCTGGGCCCAGCCCAGCGAGCGAACGCACACCGCGCAGCGCAAGGAGACGGCCTTTGGCATCGCCAAGCAATACGGGGTGGACCTCAACGCCCTGTTCGAGCTCAATCGGTGGGCAGAGTCCGGGATCCGCAAGGGCGATGTGCTTCGCATTCCTGCAGGGGTCGATGCCGATTTGCCGGCCGATGTTGCCCCTTCCGATTCGTCCAATTCCGCGACCACCATCCCGACAGTGCCTACAGGGCCCGTGAGGTCGACCATAGACCCCAGCTCCGGCGCGTTTTTGGATGCGACAACGAGGTGGATTCCTGCTGATTCTNTGGCGGTGCCGCGTGGACGTCCGGTACCGCCCACCTGGCCGAACGATACGGTGAAGGTGGCGGTATTTTTGCCCTTCTCGGCCGGAGAAGANAGCCTAGGACGCCAGGCTTTGCGCCTGCGCGAGATTTCCCAAGACTGCGCGGCAGGGGTGCGTTTGGCGTTGGATTCCGGGCGCTGGCTCGGAGCCCATGTGCAGGTGCATTATTTCGACACCGGGTTGGACACCGCCGGGGTGTTGAAGTGCAACTCCGCCGCCTTGGATTCCCTGTATGATCGGGTCGACATCGCCGTGGGCCCCCTCCGGCGGTCCGCCTTCAAGGAGGTGCGGTCCTGGCCCAAGGTGAAGGGGGCGACCCACCTCGTGTTGACCGACCTCGGTGCCGCCATGGCGGACCAGTCGCCCGGTGTTCTGTTTCCCTACACGCAGGCCGGGCCCAAGATGGAATTGCTGGCGCAGCGCGTGGCAGAGCAGCACGCCGGCGAGCGTGTGATGTTGCTGGCTTCGGGAGACATCCGCAACCTCGACAACGAGGACGCGTTTCGCGCGGCATGGGCCAAATCGGATGTGGACAGCACGACCACATTGGTGGAAGTCGAGGTCAGTTCGAGGGGGTTGGGGGCCCTGCGGGACAGCTTGACAGACGTGCGCCGCAATGTGCTGGTGGTGCCCGGTGGCAAGGCAAGCCGGTCCTTTGCCGGGGTGTTGCAGACTGAAATTCAATTGGGAGACACCATGGACTTCGTGGTGTATGCGGATGGCACATGGCGGGATTTCGAGTTCCTCGATGCCGGATTGCTCGAGCGCGTCGGCATGACCGTGGCGGACGGGGGTGCCGCGCTGGCGGACAGCACGGCAGGTTTGCCCACGCTGGATTCCCACCGCCTGAAGCAAATGCGCCGGTTGGCGATCCTTCGGGGCGGACCTGTGGGCCAATATGGCGTGCTCGCCCACGACCTCTTGCGGGACGCCCTGGCTTGGACCGCCGGCCATGGACGGGATTGGGCGGAACGGCTAGCAGGAGGCGCCCTTCTTATCCGGCCAGAAGAAGAGCCGGGCTTGGTTCACCGATTTGAGTGGACCCCGCGGACCGAGGGCGGTTCTGGGCTGGTCAATGCCCACGCCCGGTTGTTGTACCTCCATGACCTGCAGTGGATTGAAAATGGCCGACCAGCACCTTCGCCGCTAGAACCTTTCATTTTGCCCATCGATGAGTGATCCATTCCTGGAGCGGGTGCATGTCGCATTTCGCGGTGTTCAGAACGAGCAAATCGCGGCTTTGGCGGCGTTTGATGGGGCCCTTCAACTGACCCGGGACACCTGGGATCGCCCTGAGGGTGGCGGAGGAGACACCCGCATTCTGCAGCAGGGCAGGGTGGTCGAAAAGGGCGGGCTGAATTTCTCGGCAGTGGAAGGGCCGGTTGGGCCGGGCCTTCAGCAGCAGCTCAAGACCGAGGCGGGCCGGTTCGCGGCCACCGGGGTGAGCAGTGTTTTGCACCCCAACAACCCGCACGTGCCCATCATCCACATGAACGTCCGCTACTTCACCCTCGACGACGGGACGTGGTGGTTTGGTGGGGGAATCGATTTGACGCCACATTACGTGGTCGCGGACGAGGCGAGGGCCTTCCACGCAGACCTAAAGGCGGTGTGCGACCGTCACAGCGTGGCGGATTACGCGGACTTCAAGTCGTGGGCAGATCGGTACTTCTATAGCCCGCATCGGGGTGAGTCTCGTGGGGTCGGCGGCATTTTCTTTGACCACATGGGGCGGGATGGAAAGGTGGACCGAGAGGCTGCACTGGCCTTCTGTGTGGACCTCGCCAGCCAGTACGCGTCGATTTACCGCCGCCGGGCAGAAGCTTTTGTGGACCACCTTGTGACCGAATCAGAGGTCCGTTGGCAAAACCTGCGGCGCGGACGTTATGTGGAGTTCAACCTCGTACACGACCGGGGAACCCGGTTTGGATTGGTGTCTGGGGGGCGTACGGAAAGCATCCTCATGAGTTTGCCGGCCCGGGCTGAATGGACGTACGACCACCGGCCGCCGGCGGATTCTCGCGAGGCGGAGACGTTGGACGTGCTTCGGAGGGGCGTGGAGGGAACGGACTGGTTGGGCTTGGAGGCCTGATCAGGGAATCCCGATGTACTTGTGGGTCTGCAGGCTGATGCGCCAGCCTGGCCGGGCGCCGATCCAGCCCAGGATCAGCGGGGTGTTTTCTTCGCGCTTGTCCCATTCGGGCTGAAGGAAGCGGGCGCAGTCATCGCGAACGTGCTCCGCATGGCCGGCGGCCCATTCAAGGTCGCTGCGGTGGAAGACCACCACCTTCAATTCATCGGCCAACGGATAGACCTCTGGTAGGCAGGCCTTGAATTTCTTCGGGGACAAGGTGACCCAATCCCAGTTTCCGGTGAGCGTGTGGGTTCCGCTTGTTTCGATGTGGGTGCGCAGGCCAGCGGCGTGCAGGGCCGTTGTCAGCGGCTCCAAATCATACATCGTAGGCTCACCGCCGGTCACCACCACCACTTTGCGGCCGCTGTCGACTGCGTCGGCGACGATGGCGTCGATGGAGAGGTGCGGATGGGCTTGGGGGTCCCAGCTCTCTTTCACGTCGCACCACACGCATCCCACATCACAACCGCCGAGCCGGATGAACCAGCTGGGCATACCGGTGTAAGCACCTTCCCCTTGCACCGTGGCGAAGGCCTCCATCACGGGGTAGGTGGTCGCGGTGGTCATGCCAGGCGGCCNAAGAGNTCGAATTCGGTNGCGGACTCGATGGTCACATCNGCAAAGTCGCCGAGCCGGACATATGTGTCGGCTCCGCCCTTCACGCGAACCTCGCAGTCCACGTCGGGGCTGTCGAACTGCGTGCGGCCGACAAAGATGCCGGCGTCGTTCCGGTCGAAGAGGACCTTGAAGGTCTTGCCCACCTTGGCGGCATTGAGCTCTGCGCTGATGCCGGCCTGCAGGGCCATCACGTCTTCGACACGCTGGCGTTTGACTTCCTCTGGAACGTTATCCTCCATCGTGTAGGCATGGGTGTCTTCCTCGTGGCTGTAAGTGAAGCAGCCNAGGCGGTCGAAGCGGCTCTCGGCCACCCAGTCTATCATCTCCTTGTGGTCGTCCTCGGACTCGCCGGGGAAGCCACAAATGAGCGTGGTTCGGATCGCAATGTCCGGCACCCGGGAGCGGATGTCGGCGAGCAGCTTGGTGGTCTTCTCGCGGGTGATGCCGCGCCGCATGTTCTTCAGGACTTGGTCGGCCCCGTGTTGGAGCGGCATGTCTAGGTAGTGGCAAACGTTGTCCCGCTCGGCCATCACGTCGAGCACTTCCATGGGAAACCCACTGGGAAAGGCGTAGTGCAAGCGAATCCAATCGATGCCGTCCACGTCGCTAAGGCTGCGAACCAGGTCAGCGAGCCGGCGCTCCTTGTAGAGGTCCAGTCCGTAGTAGGTCAGGTCCTGAGCGATGAGGATGAGTTCCTTGACGCCTTGTTCTACAAGGCCTTCTGCCTGCTTGACGAGGTCCTCGATTGGAGTGGATCGGTGCTTGCCGCGCATCAACGGGATTGCACAGAAAGCACAGGGGCGGTCGCAGCCCTCGGCAATCTTGAGATAGGCGTAGTGCTGGGGAGTGGTCAAGAGCCGCTCTCCCACAAGCTCCTTGCGGTAGTTGGCATTGAGGGTCTTCAGCAATTTGGGCAGCTCCCGGGTGCCGAAGTAGGCGTCGACCTCCGGAATCTCCTCGGAGAGTTCGTCGCGATAGCGTTCGCTGAGGCAGCCTGTAACATAGACGCGTTCGACCCGGCCGTCTTGCTTTGCGTCGGCAAACTGCAGGATGGTGTCGATGCTCTGCTGCTTGGCGCTCTCGATGAAGCCGCAGGTGTTGATGATGACCACCGGTGCGGCCTCCACAGGGGTGTCGTGGGTGACGTCGAAGTCATTGGCCCGCAGTTGGTTCATGAGCACCTCTGAGTCAAAGGTGTTCTTCGCGCAGCCAAGGGTGACCACGTGGGCGCGGCGGCGGGATGCGGTGCGAGCTCTCATGGGTCGGGAGTGTCTTCGCCGAAGGAGGTGGGGAGGAGGGAGTCCACGAATTCNANGGCGTTGAAGACCTGCAGGTCCTCGGGTTGTTCGCCGACGCCGATGAAGCGGACTGGGATGTTGAATTCTTCAGCGATGCCAATGACNACTCCGCCGCGTGCAGTGCCGTCGAGTTTGGTGAGCACCAAACCGGAGACTTCGGTGGCGGCGGTGAATTGGCGGGCTTGCTCGAGGGCGTTCTGTCCCGTGCTGCCATCGAGGACCAGCAGGACTTCGTGGGGCACACCGGGCGCGACCTTCTGCATGACGCGCTTGATCTTGGACAGCTCGTCCATGAGGTGCTTCTTGTTGTGGAGGCGTCCGGCCGTGTCCACCATCACGACGTCGTGACCCTTGGCGACGGCGCTTTCGACGGCGTCATAAGCCACGGCGGCCGGGTCGGCGTCCTGACCTTGGGCGACGAAGGAGGCGCCTGTGCGCTCTGCCCACACCCGCAGTTGGTCCACGGCAGCAGCACGGAAGGTGTCGGCCGCACCGACGGTGACCTTGAGGCCACGCTGTGCGAACTGGTGGCACAGTTTTCCGATGGTGGTGGTCTTGCCGACCCCGTTGACCCCGACGATCAAGAAGACGTAGGGCCCATCGGTCTGGGGAAGGTCAAGGTCGGTCGGTTGGTCGCCGCGCTGGGCTTCTAGCATCTCCGCGATTTCTTCGCGGAGCATGGGGAGGAGCTTGTCTACGGAGGTGGCGGAATCCCGCGAGGTGCGGTCTTCGATTCTCCGGATGATCTCCGTGGTGGTGCGGACCCCGATATCGCTGGTGATCAGGGCCTCCTCGAGCTCTTCGAGCACATCGGCGTCGATGTCCTTTTTGCCGCTGACGGCGCGGGTGATCTTTTCGAGCACCCCCCGCTTGGAGCGGGCTAGGCCCTCGTCGAGGGTCTGCTTCTTGTCGGAGCTGAAAAGGCGCTTGAAAAAGGACATGGGGTGAAGGTAAGGGGCGGACGCAACGAGGGCCGGCCTCCGGGTGTGGAAGACGGCCCTCGTGCGCCCCGGGGGCATCAGGTCAAGCAGCTCAGTTGGCGAACCAAGCTTTGACTTCGTCGTTGTGAACGACTTCCTGGCGGAAGGCGTAGGCTCCCGTCTTGGGACTCTTGTACATCTTGATGCACATCGTATGCTGCTTTCCACCTCCTTTCTGGAGGGATGCTACGGTCTTCTTAGCCATGGTTTCTCAGCTTCAGGATTACTTNATCTCCTTGTGGACCGTCATCTTGCGNAGGATCGGGTTGTACTTCTTCAACTCGATGCGCTCCGGCGTGTTCTTACGGTTCTTGGTCGTCACGTAACGGGACGTGCCGGGCATGCCCGTTTCTTTGTGCTCGGTGCACTCGAGGATGACTTGTACGCGGTTGCCTTTCTTCGCCATGGTCCGGGAAAATGGAGGGCAAAGATAGGGATTCTCATTCAATCCTGCGTCCAATTCTCCTTGTGGAAAAGCAACGGCTGAAAGCCGCGTTGGGGCAAGGTCGCCCGCTACTTTCGAAACGATGTCCCGAACCTCTTCCAAGTCCCGCCGTTCTAAGCGTTCCAAGGCTGAAACCGCCCCGCGTCCACGGAACCGCCGGCTCGATGCCGATGATGTGATGGTCGCCGAGAAAGTGGCGTCCAAAGGGCGGAAGCCGAAGAACGGGCGCCGAAGCAAGGCCAAAGAAACGGCTGCGGATCGTCGGGAAGAGCGCCGATTGCAGCGCGAGGCGCGTCGGGCCGAAAAGGAGCAGGCACGGCAGGAACGCCGGTCCCGCTGGGAGGCGCGGCTCTCCGTGTTGCAGGACCCACGGGTTAAGCAAACCTCAGGCATTGTGGCCGTGGCCCTCGGGGGCTTCATGGCGCTGGCTGGCATTAGCGCGCTGTTTGTCGGGGGTGCCGACATCCGATTGCTCCTCACGGAAACCGCTCCGGGCTCGGGCAGCTACAGCAATTGGTTGGGGGCGCTGGGGGCCAAGTGGTCCTTCACCTTTATGCGTGGCGGCTTTGGCATTGCGGCACCACTGTTTGGAGTGTGGCTGGTCGCTGCCGGGGTCCAGCAGTTTGCAGAGACGCGCACCTTGGCGCTGGGCCGGGCTTTCCGCAGTGTCCTGGCTGCCGCTATCCTCCTGCCATGGACGGCAGGTCTGTTGACCCTGAGCTTCGATGTGGAAACCGGACTGGTGACCGGTTGGGGAGACGACCATGTGGTCGGAGCCGTGGGCCTGTGGTTGACCCAATGGAGCCGATTCACCTTGGGCGTTTTGGGGTCGGTGCTGGCGCTTGGTGCCGGATTCACCATCTGGACGGTCTTGCAGCCGGGCGTGTCTGGATTCCTGAGGGACTTCTTTGCCCGTGAGGCTGCGCCTTGGGAAGAGGGGG
>NYTZ01000013.1 GCA_002683735.1 Flavobacteriales bacterium | reverse complement strand
CATGGCGACGTGCCCTCCTAGGCATAGCTGATGCGGTGTTGGAGGCCAGGGATGCCGCATTGCAGGCTTTGGATGCAGGCGAATCAAAGCCAGCCGTGGATTGGTTGAAAATCTGGCCCGGTCGAATCGCCGAACAGATGCCTCAGGATGCGGTCGCATTGCGCGACGCCTTGGATCGTCCACTGATGGTGGCGGGCATGGTTCGGAACGAGGGCGAGCCCGGCGGAGGGCCCTTTTGGCTCGAGGACGACGAAGGCGTGTTGCGCGCCCAGATCCTGGAGTCTTCCGAGATGAATGGTCAAGATTCAGTGGTGCGCGCGGTGATGGCATCGGCCACCCACTTCAATCCGGTGGACCTTGTCTGCGCTCTGACCGATGCCGACAAAGTGCCGTATGACCTGTCTCAATTCGTGGATCGGAATCGAGATTTCCTGGTGACCAAAAGCCACGATGGCCGCACCCTTCGGGGGCTGGAACATCCCGGTTTGTGGAACGGCGGCATGGGCCGATGGAACACGGTGTTCGTGGAAGTGGACTCGGCCACGTTCGCGCCGGTCAAGACGGTGTTCGACTTGCTGCGCCCGGCTCACCGCACTGCTTGATTCCAACACGAAAAAAGGGCCGCCCCTCGAGAGGGACGGCCCAAAATTTTCAGTGGAAGTCAGGGGGAATCAACCTTGCAAAATGCGCTTGGAGGCGACGGTGCGACCGCTGAGCAGGCGAACCGTGTACAAGCCCGGGCGCAGGTTGGACAGGTCGTTGAAGCGGATCGGAGTTTCTTGCTGACCGCCTTTCAGGCTGATGGCCTGAACTGGCATGCCTTGGTGATCCAGGATCTGCAGGAGGGCACCATCGGCCACCGTTCCGCGGACCGTGATGCTCAAGCTTTCTCCGAAGGGCACCGGGTAAGCGCCGAGTTCAATCTTGTCGCGTCCGTCGTCGTCGCTGCTCTGGATGTTGCTGGCCGTCGCGGCATCGAGGCCGGCCGCCATGGCGAGGTTGTAGGGAGAAGCCTGGCCATTGATGTAAAGGCGGCCAAAGTCATTGGTGCCATAGGCGAGCACGGCAAGGCGGGCATCCGTCGGGACCACAACTTTGAGCATGACATTTTGGCCCTTGCGAACTGCACCCTTGTCGAGTTCGAGCAAGAGCTCTCCGTCGGTTACATCATCGCTGGTAAAGGAGCCGCCGCAGATCACATCGCCATTGGTGTAGGCGAGGGCGTATTCGTAGGTGAAGCCAGGCTCCACGAACGGCGTGGCCATCTTGATCTCGGTGATCCGACCGCGGTCGCAGGTCTGGAAGGTCTGCATGAGGGTCTCGCCTTCGAAGTTCAGTACACCGGTGCTGAGGCGCTGGGCGGACACGCAGTCGCCATTGACACTCAAATCGAGACCGGCCGCAACACGAGCATGGGCATTGGCGGACGTGCCATTGTCTTGGGGGTTGTTCCCGGCACGGTCGCCAGTTGCTTCGTTGACATTGCTGGAAGCACCACGGAAGTGGGCTGCAAACTTGATGTTCTTGGATTCAGTCACGCCTCCGACGCGGAGCTCGCCCACGAATTGTGCGGCATCGTCCGTGCCCGGCATGATGCACTCGGCGTTGCCGAGGGTCTTCACGAGGATGGTGAAGGCATCGCCCTTGAGGGCGGGAATGGCCAGGTCATCCAAGAAGAGGCTCGTGCCATTGTAGTTGTCCGCCGTGAAGGTCTTCATGGCGCGAACGTTGTACTGCTCGTCTAGAATCTGAACATCAACGGACCCCCCGTTGAATTCTACTGCGGATACCACTTCAAGTGCGGCGATCGTGCCTTTGGAGCAAGCACGGATTCCCTGTGTGAGAATGCCTTGCATGAAGAGGGCCGTGTTGACCTGGTCTTGTTCCACCTTGCATTGGATGTCGTCCTGAGGAGCGGCAGCGAGGGAAACGTTGGAAAAGAGGAGGCCAAGAAGGGCCAAAGAGAAGAAAGAAGTGCGAATCATGATGAGGATGTTTGTGGATTCGAGCCCCTTTACGCCCCCTCCTCCTCCGCGGTTGCGAAATCGGCAAAAAAAATGAGGCGTTCCATTCGAAGCCTCAGGTTTTACAGCGTTTTTGGGCGAAAAAAAAACTCAGCCGTTGAGCCCAAGTGTCACAGAATTCGCCCCGGAAGGCACCTCTTCGGTGTCGTGATTCGAGGCCACCACCAGCGTGCGGCCGCCGCGGTGCGCCGCGATCAGGTTTCGATACCATTCCTTGCCTTGGTCGTCCAAGTGGGAGGTGGGCTCATCCAGGAACAGGGCATCGGAAGGCGTGGTGAATGCCAAGGTCAAGGCGAGCCGTTGGCGCATGCCAGAGCTCAGGGCACTCACCCTCCGGTTGGCTTTTTCTTTCAGCATGGCAATGTCCAACAGGTCCTCCAAGGTGAAGGTGCCTGAAGGAATGCGGCAAGCCCGATGGAATGCCATGTGCTCTTCCACGGTGAAATCTTGAATCAGAGCTTGATCGGGTGCGCAGTAGGCGATGTGCCTGGGCAGCATGTCCCGCGTGGGCGTGAAGCTTCCAAGGGTCCAGTCCAATTGCCCTTCACTGGCGGCATCGAAGCCGCACAAGATGCGCAAGAGGCTGCTCTTTCCGCTGCCGTTCGACCCGAGCACAGCCAAAGTTCCGCCGGCTTCGAGGTTGCACTCCACACCCCTCCAGATCCACGATCGGCCATGTCGCTTGCCCAGATTTCGGGCGTGCAGGGAGAGGGCGGACTGGGACATTCAGAAGGGGCCGCGGACGATGCCTTTGTCGGAGGCGCGAATGAAGTCGAGGATGATGCCCTTCGCATCGCTCACCGGCAACTCGATCTCGGCCACCTTGATGGCTTGGGACATGTTGCCGCCGGTGACATATAAGGTGCGGTAGATGTCTTCCACTGCCCNTACGAATTCATCTGCAAAGCCACGTCGGCGCAATCCGATGGCGTTGACGCCGATGTAGCTAAGGGGTTCTCGCGCCACCTTGACGAACGGCGGGATGTTCTTGCGGACAAGGGAGCCCCCTGCCACAAAGGCATGCTGTCCGATTCGCACGAATTGTTGGATGGCCACCACCCCTTCGATGATGACCCAGTCTTCGATGGTCACATGGCCGGCAATGCTGGCGCAGTTGGCCAGGACGCAGTGGTCCCCGACCACGGCATCGTGGGCAATGTGGGTATAGGCCATTAGCAGGCAGTGAGAACCCACGCGTGTGGTCATCCGGTCCGTCGTGCCCCGGTTGATGGTGCAGCACTCCCGGATGGTGGTGTGGTCGCCGATGACCGCGGTGGTGTTTTCTCCGGCATACTTCAGGTCCTGTGGGTCGCCCGCGATGACCGCACCGGGGAAGATGCGGCAGTGGGAGCCGATGCGCGCGCCATCGAGGATGNTGACGTTGGGGCCAATCCAAGTGCCGGGGCCGATTTCAACATCGGCCGCAATGGTGGTGAACGGGCTGATGGTCACCCCTTCGCCGATTTTGGCGTCAGGGTGGACGACGGCCATCTCGGAGATGCCTTCCGAAGGGGTCAACATGTTCAAGCGGATTCTTGGGTGGGGACGCGGTCTTGGATGATCTGGGCCAGCATCTCGGCTTCGGAGACCAGCTTGCCGCCGACATAGGCTTTGCCGGTCATGTGGACGAGGCCACGGCGGATGGGGCTGGCCAGCTCGAGCTGGAAGAGGATGGTGTCTCCGGGAATGACCTTGTGTTTGAATCGGACGTTGTCAATCTTCATGAAGTAGGTCGACCATTGCTCGGGGTTGTCCACCCCGCTCAAGGCGAAGATGCCCCCGACCTGTGCCATGGCTTCAATCTGCAGCACGCCCGGCATGACCGGGTTGTTTGGGAAGTGGCCCTGGAAGAAGGGCTCGTTCATTGTGACGTTCTTCAGGCCGAGGATGCCGGTATCGGAACGCCGGATGATTTTGTCGACCAATAGGAACGGGTAGCGGTGCGGCAAGAGGCGCTCGATGTCGTGGATGTCGAAAAGCGGAGTTTCCGCCGGGTCATACTGCGGAATGCAGTTCTTGGCTTCCCGCAGGCGCTTTAACTGACGCGCAAAAGCGACGTTTCCTGCGTGTCCGGGTCGAGCCGCCAGAATGTGTCCTTTGATGAAACAGCCGGTCAGGGCCAGGTCTCCCACGATGTCGAGCAGTTTGTGACGGGCCGGCTCATTCTCGTATTGAAGGGCCGTGTTGTTGAGCACGCCAATTTTTCCCGGTTCGACGCGCAGCTCGTCCTTACCCGCGAGATTCGCAATGGACTGCAGCTCCTCAGCGTCGTAGGTTCGCTCTGCGAGGACGATGGCGTTGTCGAGGTCTCCTCCTTTGATCAGTCCTTGTTCCAGCAGGGACTTGACCTCCTTGAGGAAGACAAATGTCCGGCAGCGGCTGATGTGCTGGACGAACTGCCCAAGGTGGTACATGCTGGCATGCTGGGTCCCTAGGATGGGGCTGTGGTAATCAACCATGACCGTGATGCGGAATTCCTGGTCAACCGGCGGAACGGCCAGCATTTCGACGCCCTCGCCGTCGTGGTGGGTGAGGGTGTCGGTCAATTCGAGGAACTGCCGATCCGCTTCTTGCGGCACGATGCCCACCTTTTCGATGTGGGCAATGAAGGGCCAGCTGCTGCCATCGAGGATTGGCACCTCTTGGCCAGTAAGCTCGATGAGAGCATTGTCGACGCCACAGCCGTACAATGCGGCCAGGATGTGCTCCGTGGTGCAGATGCGTGTTCCGTTCTTTTCGAGGGTGGTGCCTCGGCGGGTTTCCACCACCAGATCACAGTCAGCCGGGACCTTGGGTGCCCCTTCGAGGTCGGTGCGTTGGAACACGTAACCGTGGCCGGGCTCGGCCGGGTGAAGGGTCAGCTTACAAGATTCACCGGTGTGGAGGCCGATGCCTTCGATGGTGAAGCTGTCGCCGAGCGTGTGTTGCTTGTCGCTGCGGATGGAGGCCAGGGGGAAGTCTGGGGTGGACGTCGGCATGGTTCAGGTATTCGATGCGGTGGCGCCGGTCTGCTGGCGCTGTTGGAATTCACGGACGAGCTGGCGCAGGGCCAACTGGATTTTCTGGTGTTGATCGATGGGCTTCGCCGGGTTGCCTTGAAGGACGAGACCGGGACGGGTCACACTGGCGGTGATGCCGCTTTTGGCGGCCACCTTGGTCCCATCTGCAATCTGGATATGGCCATTGATGCCCACCTGTCCGCCGATCATGCACCGGGCGCCGATGGTGGTGGAGCCTGCGATACCGGTCTGGGAGGCCACGACGGTGTCGTCACCGATCTGGACGTTGTGGGCGACCTGAATAAGGTTATCCAGCTTCACACCCCGGCCCAACACCGTCGATCCAAGGGTGGCCCGGTCGATGGTGGTCCCGGCTCCAATTTCGCAAGCTTCGCCCAGCACGACATTTCCGACCTGCGGCACTTTTTCGTACCCAGATGAGGTGGGGGCAAAGCCAAACCCATCGGCGCCGATGATGGCGCCGGGCTGCAGGATGCATTTGGGCCCGAGCACACAGGCTTTCGCCACGATTGACCTCATGCCCAGAATGCTGCCCTTTCCAATGCGCGCTCTTCCCCCGACGAGGGCTCCGGCATGGAGGGTGACTTGGGATTCGATGACGGCTCCGGCTTCCACCACACACATCGGTCCGATCCGAACGCCGGGGCCGATGTCTGCGCGCTCATCGACAGCGGCGCTGGGGTGGATCTCAGTGGGCCGGTCGGTGGGCTGTTCCTGTGCGAAGGCCTGCATGAGTTTGGCCATGGCGGCATAGGGGTCACACACGCGAATCAAGGCGGTGTTCTCGGGGACGGATTGTGCCAAGAGCAAGTTATCCGCAATGAGCACAGCGGATGCCGAGGTGGTGTAAAGGTGGGCTTCGTAGGCTGGGTTGGCCAAAAAAGTCAATTGCCCTTTACCGGCTTCCTCAATGCCTGCAAAGCCGGTCAGGTGCCCATCCTGTGGACCTTCAATCGTTCCCTCGAGCAATGCCGCGACCTCCCGGATATGCACCTCCATGTGGCGAATTTAGTCCAACCGCAGGGGCTCAGACCATCGTCTCGGCCAGACCGAGGGCGGCGTCGAACATCTCGAAGGAGGTGGGTTGGTCTCGGACCGGATTTCCCAGCCCGTCAAGCAACACCATATGGACCACGTCGCCCTCGTTTTTCTTGTCTTGAAGCGCCCAATTCCAAAGGGCTTCAGCAATTGGAGGGTCCACCGGACAAGGGAGGTTTGCCGCAATCCACTGCGCCGCTGCCTGAAGTTGATTTTGCTCGTCACCAAATTTCAGGCGGCTTGACGCAAGCGCCACGCGCATGCCCCATGCCACGGCTTCACCGTGCAGCAGGTCGCGGTCTTCTTGCATGGCCCAAGACTCGAGTGCGTGGCCTGCCGTGTGTCCAAAGTTGAGCAGCTTTCTGAATCCGGACTTCTCTTTTGCGTCCTGACGTACGATGTCGGATTTGATGGATGCCGATTTCAACAAGGCTTTGGCGGCCTCGTCGAGGTCAAGGCTCTCCCCGTCGGTCATCCAGCTTTCCAGTCCAGCATTAGAGAGAGGGGTTGATGCGGTCAACAGCAAATGCTTGACATGCTCAGCCAGTCCGGCGCGGGTCTCCCGTTCGGGCAGCGTGCGAAGGAATGGGGGGTGCAGGCTGATGCCTGCGGGCATGCTGAAGGTGCCCACCCTGTTCTTGCCTCCTTGAAGATTGATGCCAGTCTTGCCGCCGATGGCGGCATCCACCATTCCAAGGAGGGTGGTGGGAATCAACCAGCAGGCAATGCCCCTGAGGTAGGTGCTGGCCACAAACCCGGCAAGGTCGGTGACCGTTCCGCCACCCAAGGCAACGATTGCGCTGTTTCGATCAAAGCCTGCAGTGTCGAGGTGGCTCCACAAGGCGTGAGCATGCTCCAGACTCTTGATGGCCTCACCTACGTCTGACAGGCACAGGAAATCCGTGTGCGGCGGCAGCAGCGGGGCAATCAGCGGAAGACATTCCCGCTCAGTATTCCGGTCCATGACGACTGCCAGGCGGGTGGGCCGGGTATCGTCGATCCAATGAAGGAATTGGTGCAGTTGCGCGTCGAGGTTGATGGAGTCCATGCCGGACAAATCTCTGAAAACAAACAAGCGGACCGAAGTCCGCTTGAGAT
>NYTZ01000012.1 GCA_002683735.1 Flavobacteriales bacterium | reverse complement strand
TGGAACGCACTTTTCTGCAGCTCGATCGCAACGGGCACCGAGTTCGCTTGCAGATGGAAGCCACCCCGGGTTTGGCCGTTTCACCGACTTGGCGCCTGCGTTACCGCCACGAGAAGGTCCGAAGCCATGTGCATGAATCGCTGCGGTTCCGGCTCCACTTCGAATGGGCTTGCGCACCCGCAGGAACCGGAGGGGCGTGTGCCGTGACGTATCGCTACGATCGGGACCGCAAGGCGAGATGGACTGCGGGCATGGGACAGGCGTGGGGGCCTTCTGTTGCTCCGGCCCGCTATGTGACGGGCTGGGACGATCGGCCGGCACAGGCATTTCGCGGCCAGGAATCGCATGCCTTTCTGCGCTGGAGGGGCCCGGATGGCCGATGGCAATGGCGCATCCGCCTCGCTTGGACACCTGTAGAGACCAGTGAGCGGCCATGGACCTTGGCCCGTCCATGGTTGGACGTTGAATTCCATCCCCATCGGGTGCGGCGTCCCCCGCGGTGACCGGGTTATATTGCAGGTTCCGCGCCGGCTGGCAATCCACCCACGCCGGTCAACCCGATCCAAATGGCAACGACCTCCGACATCAAGAACGGCCTCTGCATCCGCCACCAGAATGGCCTGTACCAGATCCTCGAATTCCTTCACAAGAAGACCGCCCGGGGGGCTGGCAACGTCTGGACCAAGTTGAAGAACCTCGAGAACGGCAAGATCATCGAGCACAGCTTCAACACCGGCTCCAAGATTGACGTCATCCGCGTGGAGACCCGCGAGCATACCTACCTGTACGAGGACGATATGGGGTACAACTTCATGAACTCCGAGACCTTTGAGCAAATCAGCCTCGAGAAACACCTGATTGAGAACAGCCAGTTCCTCCAGGATGAGATGAAGTGCCTGATTGTCTTCCATGCTGAGGAAGAGCGCCCGCTCAGCGCGAGCCTTCCGAGCCACATTGAGGCGGAAATCACCTACACCGAGCCTGGTGTCAAGGGCGATACGGCCACGAACACCCTGAAGCCCGCCACCATCGATACTGGTGCGGAGGTGCGCGTCCCGTTGTTCATCAGCATTGGCGACCGCATCAAGGTGGACACCCGAACCGGGGACTACTCCGAACGGGTCAAGAAGTAATCCGAATGTCGGCCGAACTCCGGAACCGGAAACGGCTGGAGCGGCTCCGCCAGCAGGCGGATGCCCTGTTGGACCTGACGCAGGCCATCAACCGGAATGTCCCGGACGGGGAACTGTTCGGAAGCTACCGGCGCGTCTTGGAATTCATGGGCGTCGGCAAACTGGCGCTCTTCTGCCGCGATGAGAAGGACGGCGCTTGGGATTGTGCAGTCGAATGGGGATACCCCACCCGCTTGCCCCGGTTGGAGGATGCGGAGGCGGCCCTCGGGGGCAAAGCCCACGCCATTGTGGCGGGGGACACCGCGGTGGAGTTCGACCTGGCCATCCCGGTGGAGCAGGATGGAGAGGTCATTGCTTATGTGGTCATGGGCGACCAAGAGGAGGGGCACGGCATGAGCCCGTCCATTCGACATGTTCGCTTCATCACCACCCTCACCAACGTATTGGTGGTGGCCCTCCGGAATCGGGCGCTTACTGCCCAACGCATCCTGACGGCAGGGTTGGAGCGCGAACTGGCACTGGCGGGAGAGATGCAGGCGATGTTGTTGCCCCGCGTCCTGCCCGATGACGGAAACCGCAACTTTGCTGCGCGGTACCGGCCCCACCACCATGTCGGAGGAGATTACTACGATGCCATCCGCCTCCCGGACGGCCGCATGGCCATGGCCATGGCCGATGTGAGCGGCAAGGGCATGCCGGCTGCGTTCCTCATGTCCAATTTCCAGGCCCATTTGCACGCCCATCTCGAACGTCCTGGTGTGGACCTCGAGATGCTGGTCCACACTTTGAATCAACGGGTGTTCCGCAGTGCTGGCGGCGAGAAATTCATCACCTTCTTCTTTGCCATCCACGACGCGGAGAAAGGGACGCTGGATTACGTGAATTGCGGGCACAATCCGCCATTGTTCGTGTCGGGCGGCGGGCCGGGCATGTTTCTCGCGGAAGGGTGTCCCGGACTCGGCATGCTCGACCGGCTTCCATCCGTGGGTGTCGGTTCCTTGAAAGCAGGGCCCGGATCCACTTTGGTCTGCTTCACTGATGGCCTGGTGGAGCAGGAGAATCCGGAAGGAGAACCTTATGGCGAGCACCGGTTGCAGCAGCTCGTCGAGCAGGAGCGGACCGCCTCGGCGGAGGTCCTGAACGCCGCCATTATCGTGGACTGGGAGCAGCACCGCGGGACGGCAGATCCCGCTGACGATACGGCATTGCTGACCACCCGTTTCGCTTGAGGTCGAGGATGACGAGCATGGTGAGAAACCCCCAGAACGGGGCGCTCGCCTTGTCGGTGTCGAGGTAGTTGTTCAGCACCCCATGGATGAAATAGGTGAGCACCCCGAGATAGAGGGAGAGGGCCCACCACGAGCGCCACGTGTCTCGATGCCGGAGTGAACGGTACACCCGGAAACCGATCACCGAAGTCCACCACAATAGGGCGAGGACGATCAAGGCGCCGGGCACGCCCTGTTCGGCAAGCGGACCGAGGTATTCGCTGTGGGCGTTCCCGCGGTCGGCATTGTTGGTGGAAATGATGGTTCTGTGTTCGGACCGTTGGAAGGGCGCGTACACGAATTGATACGTTCCCGGTCCCCATCCCACGAGCGGGCGCTCCTGCCACAAGGCAATCGCGCAGCTCCAACGGTTGATGCGCTCGAGATTGGAGGCGTCGCTCGACACGTTGGAGATGGACTCGACGTGTTCGGTGAGGTTGTCGGAGCTGTCCTGCTCATTGCGCTCGAGAGAGATGAGCAATTGATCCCAAACGAGGAACAAGACGAGCATTCCAGCCACCCCTGCGCCGACCAGGGTACGCAACCGCACCCCCAGCATTATCAGGGCGCCGACGCCGGCCGCTGCGGCGACTGAGACCCATGCGGCCCGGGTAAAGGACAGGATGAGGCCCACCGTCAGGATGGCGAACACGATGGTCAATCCCAGCTTGGCAAAGGCGGCCCGTCCGGGCTTCAACAGCAGGGCGAGTGCCGGGAACCAAAACATGGCCAGCACCGCGCCGTAGCTGGTGTGGTCCTTGAAAAAGGGGTCCATCACCCAGTGTCCGGCTTGTTTCTCGAAACCGTATCCCGCATGCCGGACGACGGTGTAGACAATGACGGCCAGCAGGGGAATGAGGTAGAGCAGGATGAACCGCTCTTGCTTGCGGTCATCGGTCAGCAAGGGGGCGAGGAGAAAGAAGAATCCGACCACGAACCAACCCCGTGCGATGAGGAATTTGAGCGAGACCAGTGGGTCGGATGACGTCAGCGTGGTAAGGAAGAGCCACACGAACATCACTTGGATGCACCGGGTGATGGGGTGGGCTTCGAAGGCGCCTTCGAGTCGGACCCCCCGCAACCGGTCCAGAAGAAACAGCAGCAGCAGGCCAAACAACAGGGGCTCGGTGGGCAGGTAGAGTCCGACTCCACCAATTTCGAGTTGCTCGAGATTGAGGCTCAAGGGGACCGTGGCGACCAGGCCCAGTAGGAGCAGATCGCGCCGAGATAGAGCGAGGGCCACCACGCCAACCACGATGGGCAGGGCGGCCAGGGCAAAGTTTTCGGTGGCGATGGCGGCCCCGAGCAACAGTGCATATCCGACCGACACCGCGATGGCGGTGCGGTGATCGGACAACGAGCGCTGGAGGCCAGTGCCGGGGGGCATCAGCGGATGGCGTCGCGGAACAGCAAGAACACGAGTGCGCCCAGGGCCACGGAGATGGCGCCCATGACGGTGATCAGCCAACGGACGGGCCGGGCTTTCTTGTCCGCCACGGCAGCGCGGTCGACCACGAAGGCGGCCGGAATCTGGGACTCCGCATCCAGCTTGTTGAGGTCAAAGCGCTTTTTGAGGACAGCTTCCTGCTCGAAGGCATCCTCGAGCTTGGTCGTGAGCTGGTTGAATTCCGTCGCGTAGGGGGCCAACTGCTCCATCTTTCCGAGGATGTTGGCGGCGCGGCTGGGCTGGCCTTCTGCGAGTGCTGTCGCGTATTGCTCATTGAGTCCCTCAATCTGCACGGGGTAGTCATATACCCCTTCCTTGCGCAAATCTGCAAGGCGCGCTTCCATCCGCTCGATGCCCCGCTGGTGCTGCTCAAGGCTCTGCTGGGCATAGCGGAAGGCCTCCATGGCTCGNTCGTTGCGCAATTGGTTCGACACGGAGTCGGTGAGGTTGGCGATGTCGTTGGCCATGTCTCGGGCCATCATNGGGTCCTTGTCGAACACGTCAATGCGGATGGAGCCATACCGGGTCAGGGCGGCGTCGACCTTGCCCGCATAGACCTTGGCCATGGCGGCTTTAGCGCCAGCTTCGTCGGGGGTGATCTCATAATGGGACCANAGGTCGTACTTCTCGATGATGCGCCGGCGGACCCGGTCCGAATTCAAGATTTGAAGCAGGCGCTCGGCATCCTCCGTTTCACCGTAAGCCAAGATGTCTTCCCGCTTTTCGGCTTCGTAGAACTGGGCGCCAATGGACTGCTGAGGCAAGGCAAAGAGCACTACGGAGGATTGGAATTCCGGCTCGATGATAAAGGTGGCGGCCGCACTGACGAGTGCGCCGATGAAGCCGGCGATCGCCAGAGGGGACCGCCATGTCCAGATGCGGCGCAGGAGGGCTTCTTCGGCGGGATGGGGGGCGTTGGAATCGGTCATGTTCGTGGTGTTGCCGGAATCTGCTGACGGTGCAAGATGCACCGGGACGCGGGCGAAACGCTTCAACTGCCCTCTGGAGTATGCGCGTTCTTTCCACCATGGAACGATGAATCTTAGTTTCGCAGACCATGGCCGTCATCGGCATCAACACGAGGTTGGTCGTCCCAGGACGGCTTGACGGCATCGGGTGGTTCACCTTGGAGACCGTGCAACGCATGGTGTCTGCGCACCCCGAGCACGAATTCCACCTCTTCTTTGATCGGACACCACCCACGGCGCTGTTCCCCGGGNACAATGTGCATTGTCATTGGGTCTGGCCGCCAGCCCGCCGTCCCTTCCTCGTGGATTGGTGGATGCACCGCAGCATCCCCAGACTGCTTCGCCGATGTCGTGTGGACCTTTTCTTGTCTCCGGACGGCTTCTTGAGCACCCGGACCCCAGTGCCTCAGGTGGCCGTGCTGCACGACCTCAACTTCGAGCACCATCCCGAATGGTTGCCCGAGAGGGTGGCGCGGCATTACCGCAAGCGCTTTCCTAAAGCGGCCCAACGCGCGGTCCGGCTGTCCACGGTGAGCGCGTTCAGCGCCCGGGACATTTCCGATCGGTATGGCATTCCCCTGGACCGGATTGACGTGGTCTACAATGGTGCGGGTGCCGCTTACCACATGCCGCTCGGACTGAAGCCTGAGCAGGAGGCGCAGGGGCTCCGGAAGAACCTGACCGGCGGTGCGCCCTATTTCGTCTTCGTCGGCACCCAACACCCGCGCAAAAATGTGGACGGGCTCCTTGAAGCTTTTTCCGCCTATCGGGCGCAAGGTGGGACCTGGCATCTGGTTCTCGTCGGCACTCCGATCTGGAAGCGTCGGGGATTCGATGTCCGCGATGCTTTGGAGGCGGTACCGGTGGAAACGCGCAGGGTGATCCATCGGACCGGTTGGATGGCGCAGGANGAATTGGCGTCCGTGCTCGCGGCAGCCGGAGCGATGGTGTTCATCCCTTGGTTTGAAGGGTTCGGTATTCCCTTGTTGGAGGCCTTTGCCGCAGGAACTCCCGCCATTCACAGCAATCGGACTTCGTTGCCGGAAGTGGCGGCCGGNGCGGGGCTCGAGGTAGACCCGGGGGACCCGGAATCCGTTGTGACTGCGATGCACCGCATGGAGCAGGAGCCGGCCTTGCGTGAGGCCTTGATTGAACGGGGCAAGCAGCGGGCCGAGGACTTTAGTTGGGACCGAACGGCACGGCTGCTCTGGGATTGTTTGGTGCGCGCCGGCCGGGAGACTGGCTTGGACCTTGGGCCCACACACGAAGAAAGAGAGGCCCGATGAAGGGCGAATCCGGATTGTCCTTGTTTCAAGTGTCCGGCCGGCTGGAGGCCGGTGTGGATGAAGCGGGCCGGGGTTGTTTGGCCGGACCGGTCACCGCGGCGGCAGTGATTCCAGGATCCAAGGCAGAAGGGTGGCTGGCATTGGGTCTGGACGACAGCAAGAAGCTGGGGCCGGAAGCCCGGTCCGAACTGCGCCTCTGCATCGAAGCGGAGGCGGAAGCATGGGCCGTGGGGTGGGCCTCCGTGCAGGAAATCGAGGAGATCAACATCTTGCAGGCCACTTACTTGGCGATGCACCGGGCCATCGACGGCTTGGGCGTCAAGCCAGATCACTTGCTCATTGACGGCAACCGCTTCAAGCCCCACAACACCCCCCATTCCTGCGAGATCAAGGGAGACGGGCGTTTCCTGTCCATTGCCGCAGCCAGCATCCTGGCCAAGACCCACCGGGACGCCCGGATGATGGCCTTGGCGGAAGCGCACCCGCAGTATGGGTGGGATGGCAACAAAGGATACCCGACGCCCTCACACAAGGCGGCGATCCTCAAATGGGGCCACACCCGGCACCATCGCCGCACGTTTCGGGGCGTTCAGGGTACGCTTTTCGGCTGAGGTCAAGCGTGTTATCACGTCCTCAGCCCCTCTGATAAGGCCCTCGTCGAAGACCTGATGCGCTTGGTGTTATGGAATGGTTATTCAACCGAAATCGCCGTGGGAATTGAGAACCAGAAGCGAATTTTGGGGTTGGAATTTCACACCTAAACCAAAGCGATGCGTTCCTTTTTTCTGGCCTTGGCCACCTTCTTCACGTTTGCCGCTTCTGCACAGACGGCTTACCTCTCTATGTTGGCCGATCCGACGGACAACTCTAGCGCCCGATTCGTCAAGATTTCGAACAGCTCCGGCGCCGATCTCGATCTGACGGGGTGGTACCTGCTCCGCTGGACCAACGGCAATGCTGAGCCCTCCAGCTCCTCCCAATTTGACCTCGGTGTCTACGGTACCCTCTACGACACGGGCTGCATCTACGTCGCCAATTCCGCTTCNGGATTTGAGGACGCNTACGGGTTTGCTCCGGATCTCGTCGCCGGCACCGGCGGTTCTGCCGACAGCAATGGCGACGACCAGATTGCTTTGTACAACGCAGAAGGCGTCATCGTTGACTTCTTCGGTGTGATCGGCGAGGATGGGTCCAACACCTGCCACGAGTTCGAGGATGGATATGCCCTCCGCACGACCACGGCCCCGGACGGGGAGACGTGGAACGGTGAGAATTGGACCATCTACTCCGACGGGTCCACGGCCACGGATTGCTTCGACCACAATGCCGGTCAGGAGCAGACGGCTGCCGATATCGCCCTGCTCGTAGAGGAGTGCATCCTCGTCGGTGTCGAGATCGGCGGTTGCACCGATGAGGCCGCCACCAACTACAATTCCAACGCTACGTTCGATGATGGCAGCTGTACCTACCCCACCGAGGTGGCCATCAGCGCCATCCAACAGGACATGGGCGCCGAGGATGACGGAACCTTCAACGGCCAGACCGTTCTCGTTCGCGGCGTCGTGACCGGCGTCTACGGCAGCAACACCTCCATTCAGGACGGTGAAGGTGCCTGGAGCGGCATCTTCATCTACGTTGGTGGCGGACTGCTTGACGACACCACTCAGGTGGCCATGGGCGACAGCGTTCTCGTCGAAGGCACCGTCGGTAGCTTCAACGGGGGGACCCAGCTGACCGGCGCCTCCGCGACCATCCTCAACAGCGGCAACGCCCTTCCAGCCCCGCAGGTGCTCTCCACCTTGGACGCCAACCTTGAGGAGTACGAAGGCGTGCTCTGCCAAGTGACGGGGTCCATCACCGGCGCACCCAACAACTTCGGAGAATTCACCTTGGACGACGGCACTGGCAATGCCGCGGTGGACGACCAGGGCTATGATGGTTACACGGAGCAGGGCGCGATGCTCGGCGACAGCTACCGCATCACGGGCGCCATCAATGGCAGCTTCGGAAACAGCTTGCTCCCGCGCGACGCTGGCGACTTCCAGAAGCTGGGTTGCACCAATCCATCTGCCAACAACTACGATTCGGCGGCCATCATCGACGACAACAGCTGTCAAGTGGTGGACGGGGCCATTTCCATCGCCACCATCCAACAGGGGCAGGCGCTCGATCCGCCAGTCTTCAACGATTCGCTCGTGACCGTGAGCGGCATTGTGACCGGCGTTTATGGCAGCTTGTTCAGCATTCAGGAAGGCACGGGTGCTTACAGCGGACTCTTCGGATCCAACCCGGAAGTGGCCTTGACCGTGGGCGACTTCGTGTCCCTGAACGGGGTCATTGGCGAGTATTTCGGTTTGACCCAGATTCAGGGTGTGGGCGGCAACCCAATCGCCACCACCATTGTGAGCCAAGGCAACGACCTGCCGCTGGCTGAGGTGCTCGGAACGGCTGCGGCCGATATGGAAGAGTGGGAGGGCGTCCTCGTCCAATCCACTGGTGTCGTGTCCTCCCCGGACCTCGGAAACGGCGAGTGGGGCATCGACGACGGCTCCGGTGAACTGCGCGTCGACGACCGCGGTTGGGACCACCAGGCCACCGGTGAAGTGGTCATCAACGCCGAGTTTCAAGTGACCGGCCCGTTGCACTTCAACTTCGGCAATTTCGTCGTGTTGCCCCGCAGCGGAGATGACGTNCTTCTTTATGGTTGCACGTTGCCCAACGCCGACAACTATTTGGAAGGCGCCGACATCGACGACGGGTCCTGCACGGGCAGCGAGCCCTGCGACCTGTTCTTCAGCGAGTATGCCGAAGGGTCCNCCAACAACAAGTACCTCGAGATCTACAACCCAACCAGCGGTCCGGTGAGCCTGGCCCTCTATGGTCTGGCGAGCCAGTCCAACGGAGCCAACAACAGCGACCCGGCCGCACAGGAGTGGGACTTCTGGAACGACATCTTCGCCACGGACGCCTCCATCGGCGCAGGGGAGACCTACCTGATCGTCCACCCTAGTGCCAATGCCGCCCTGCTCGACAGCGCGGATGCCACGTGGACCTTCCTGTCCAATGGTGACGACGCTTGGGGCCTTATCTACAGCGCAGGCGCTGCATTCGGCAATGGCGGCGATTGGGTACTGATTGACGTCATTGGTGAAGCTTACGGAGTGGACCCCGGCTCCGGTTGGGACGTCGCCGGCGTGACGAACGCAACCAAGGACCACACCCTGCGCCGGAAGTCCCCGATTTCCTTCGGCAACGGTGGAGATTGGGCCTCTTCGGCCGGAACAACCGCCGAAGACAGCGAGTGGATCGTGCTCGATATTGACTACGCCCTCAACAACGACCTAGAAGGGTACAACAGCCACGACTTCACCGGGCTGTGCGCCAACAACACCGAGGGATGTACGGATCCGTTCGCGATCAATTACGATCTGAATGCCACCGTGGATGATGGCAGTTGCCTCTTCATCCCCAACGTGACCATCCAGGAGATCAACGAAGGCCTGACCACAGGCATCGTGACCACTACCGGCATCGTGACGGGGGTTTACCTCACCGACGATGGTTCCTTCGGCAACCAGGCGGCCTTCACCATCCAGAATGGAACCGGCGCCTTCTCGGGCATTTGGGTCCGCGGCTCGGATTCCACGCCGGAGTCCATTGGCAACGTCCAAATCGGCGATGAGGTGGAGATCACCGGTGCTCCAGACAGCTGGTTCGGCAACGACTTCTTCCCGAACCCCGCCCTGACCATCCTGTCCTCCGGCAATCCGCTACCGGCTGCCGAGGTGCTCGCTACCGGCGATGTGAACCTTGAGGAGTGGGAGGCGGTCCTCGTCTCCGTGACTGCCGAGTGCGACAACCCGGACCTCGGGTTCGCCGAGTGGTCCATCAACGATGGCAGTGGCGGTGCCCGCGTCAATGACCGAGCCTATGACGCCTTCGGCGCAGGCGTGGTCGAGGCCGGCCGCACTTACCGCGTGACTGCACCGACCGGCTACGCCTACGGCAACTGGAAAATCGAGCCCCGGGACAGCACCGACGTGGTGCGCCTTGGTTGCACCGACTCCACCTTCCCCAATTACTGGCCGCTGGCCAACGAGGACGATGGATCCTGCGCCAACATCCCCGGATGCACCGACCCGGCCGCCGACAATTACAATCCGGACGCCACGTCGGATGATGGCAGCTGTATCATCACGGGATGCACGGACCCGACGGCCCTGAACTACAACGAGGCCGCCACGGTGGCGGAAAATGACCTCTGCTACTACACCCTGCCCAATATTTTCGTCAACGAGATCCACTATAACCCCTGCGACGGTCAGGGTCCCGATTTTGATTGGGAGTTCGTGGAGTTCTACAATGCCGGTGGCGATGCCGACCTGAGCGGCTACGAAGTCTGGTTCGCCTTCTCCAACCCGGAGAGCCTCTCCCTCGGCCTGACCTTCCCGCCGGGCACGGTGATTCCGGCGGACAGTTACTTCCTCGTGGTCCCGGGTGCAGTGGCCGAGGCCAATTACACGGCCATGGGCATCACCGTGTTCCTCATGGAAAACGGCAACTGGGGCAACGGCGGCGGTACCGCCCAGCTGCAGGACGCCTTCGGCAATGTGGTGGACGCCGTCACTTACGACGATGCCGATCAGTGGCCGTCCCAGGAGATCAGCATCCTCGGCAACGTCCTTGCGGCGAGCCCCGACGGTGGATGCGCTTCCCTCGAGCTCATCCTGCCGACGCTCAACAACGACGATCCGGACAATTGGCAAGGAAGCTGGGTGGACAACGGCACCCCGGGTGCGGCCAACAGTTCTGCCTTCGGTTGTACCGACGGCACTGCGTGCAACTACAGCGCCATTGCCCTGTTTGACGACGAGAGTTGCACCTTCGACTGCTACGGATGTACCTACCCGGAGGCCACCAACTATGACGAAACGGCCCAGTTTGACGACGGGACCTGCGAAGTCAGCGCTGCAGACGATTGTCCCACCNACCTCAACGGCGACGGACAGACGACCACTTCCGACCTCTTGATCTTCCTNGGTGCTTTCGGAACCGACTGTGACTAAGGTTGCGGATCATCTGCAGAAAAGGGGCGACCGCGAGGTGGCCCCTTTTTGTTTTGTGGCCTGTCGGGAATCGGCGACCTTGGCTTGTCCTTTGCTGACGCCATGAACACCGTTTTCCAAGCGCTCAACCTGATCGGCGCCCTCGGGCTCTTCATCTATGGAATGGTGGTCATGAGCGAGGCCATCCAGCGCCTGACCGGCAGCCGGTTGCGCCGGGCTGTGGCCACTGTGACACGGAATCCGAGCCGGGCCTATTTTTCCGGGCTTGGACTCACGGCACTCATCCAATCGAGCAGCGTGACCTCCGTGATGTGTGTGAGCCTGACGCAAGTGGGGCTGTTGCGCTTGTCGGAAGCCTATTTCATCCTGCTCGGGGCCAACCTCGGGACCACGGTGACCGCTTGGCTTGTGGCCTTGACCGTCGACAAGCCCTCCATTGGNGGGTTGGCCCTTCCCATGCTGGCAGTGGCGTTGCCCTTTTTGTTTGCCCGGCGACGCAGGAACAAGTCCCTCGCCGAAGCGGTCATCGGGTTCTGCTTGATGTTCATCGGCCTCGGCTTGTTGAGGGAGGGCGTTCCCCCCATCACGGAAGCGGGCCTGGTGGAATTCCTCGGTCGGTTTGCGGATGGCGGCATGGTCGGGGCACTCGGCATCGTCGCCATCGGGATGTTGGGCACCATCGCGTTCNAGAGTTCATCGGCGATGCTCGCACTGGTGTTCACCTTGGCTGCTGGAGGGGTGGTCACCGAATGGGTGGGCGCCGCCGTGGTGCTCGGGGCCAATCTGGGCACCACCTCCACTGGCATTCTCGCATCGGTGGTGGCTGGTCGGGAGGCCCGCCGCGCCGCGGTCAGCCATGCGGTCGTGAATCTGCTGGGCGTCTTGCTCATCTTGCCTGTTCTGCACTTTGTCCTGGACGGCATCCATTGGTTCTTCGATCCCGTGGTGGATGGCGGATTGGCCGTGGCCGTAATCCTCGCCACCCTGCACACCGGATTCAATGGATTCATCGGCCTGCTGTTCGGCTACTTCCCCAAGCCTGTACTTTGGTTGGCACGGAAGATGATTCCGGGCCAGACCTTGAGCGGATACCGCACGCCTGTGGTCACCACAAGCGGGATGGATGCGCCTGAGCTTCAGGTGCTCGAGGCCCAGCGGGAAGCCGAGCGCCACCACGATTTGGCATTCAAAATGCTGCGTGAGTTGCGGTCCTTGCTGGGGGAATTGAATCCGGACAAGCGGGATGCCATCGGAGACCGGCTCAAGGAATACCGGAACCTCGGCGCGCGCTATGAGACCGAGTTGAAGGCTTTCCTCGAACGCCTCGCCCGCAACAAGTTGTCCGGGGCTACGTACCGACAGGTTCAGTTCCTGTTGGAGTGGACAGCGGATATGGGGCAGGTGGTGGAATTGGCCCACCGGTTCCGGAAACTGCAAATGGAGCGCGAGGAAGGCGATGTGTATTTCGTTCCGAAGCAACGGAAGCGGCTGCTCCAGATGCTGGACAGCTTGTCTCAGGCGATGTCTTCCCTCGGGGAACTCAATGGCACCGAGCAGGAGGTCCTGTCCTCGGCCGACGTCCACCTCGGCCGGCTGGAATCCCACTTGATTGAAGTGGAGGCCATTCGCGAGGAGATGCGGGCCAAGCAACGGGAGGACATCCGAAAAGGCCGCTTTACGGTGGAAAGCGGGATGGCGTTCAGTGAGATGGGAGACCTGCTCGAAGAAATCGGCCTCCGGATCGGCCTGTTGTCGACCAAATTCAACGAGACGGTCAGGGCTTGAGCACGATCGGTGTGCGCAAGGTGTCGCTGGACTGCAGGTCGCGGTCCACAATGTGCACGGCGAACCTCAGGCTGTCCCATTCCGAAGTGAGGTAGTACCGCGGGGCCAATTCAACCGCAATCGTGCCGCGCAAGGCCTTGTTCTGTCCGGAAGGTTCGATGCGGGGCGCCCTGTAGTAGAAAGGCACTTGTCCCAACGCCGGGTCCAGCGAAACCGGAGTCCACTGGCCATTGCGAAGCTCCTCGTATTCGCAGAAGATGTTGTGGTGGAAAGGGCAGGTCGGGCAGAAGGCGTCCACAGTGTCTTCCGGTGCCAGCCCAAAATTGCCGTCGCCATCTTCGAAACCAAGGATTAGGGTGCCGATGTCTCCTGCAGTGGTGAGGTCAATGGAAGTCAGGTGCGGTTCCGGTGGAAGGGAAACCGGTGGTTCACATCCCGTCAGGGCCATGCCGACGAGAACGACCCAACCTCCCCCGAAAATTCCCCGTACCGACCGTGACATGGCGGCAAATTAAGCCGCAATTTGGGCGACATGTCGGAGGCAGGATTTGTTGGCGGAAGTTCAGCGCAGGCGGCGGAGTCCCCGCAGGGTGCTGCGCTGCGTCGGCGCATCCTCGATGTCCTGTCTTGCGACACGCCTGCACTCGATGACGCGGGTTTTGCCGACCTCGCCCTCGAAGTATTCCGTTTCCAATGGGGAGCCAATGCGCTGTACCGACGTTGGTGCGACGCCCTCGGTTGGGGGGCTGAAGCCGTGCAGGCCTTGCAGGACTGGACCGCCATCCCAGCACTGCCGGTGGAGGCCTTCAAGTGGGGCATTGTGCGCACCGAGGGCGTGGGCGCGCATCGTCCGGAGGCGGTCTTTCGTACCAGTGGTACGACCGGGCAATTGCAGGGCGAGCACCACCTGCACACCGCTGATGTGTATCGGGCGAGCAGCATCGCAGGATTTCGGGCTGTATTTGGGGAGCCCGGCGAACGTGGTGCGGATTTGNTCGCCTTGCTTCCCGGCTATCTGGAGCGCCCGGACAGCAGCCTCGTGCACATGGTGCGGGATTTGCGCATCGCTGGGTGGAAGGCGCCGGAATCTGCGGTGGATGACGGCTTCTTTCTGGACGATGTGGCCGGCCTCTTTGAGGCTGTGGACCGCGCGCTCGATGCCGGTCGCCATCCCGTGTTGATGGGCGTCACCTGGGCCATGGTGGATGCCGCCGAGGCATGGCACCGCAGTGGTCGCGACCCNATGTCTGACCGGGTCACCCTCATCGAGACGGGCGGCATGAAGGGCCGCCGCCGCGAGTGGGTCCGGGAGGAAGTGCACGCTTATCTGGTGGCCCATTTCGGCTGTAGCCAAGTGGGTGGAGAGTATGGCATGACCGAATTGTTGAGCCAAGCCTGGTCCCTCGGAAAGGGGCATTACATCACCCCGCCATGGATGCGGGTTCGCCTGCGCAGGACCGACGATCCGTTGACGCCACAGGGCGATGGGGGTACCGGAGGGCTGGAGGTGGTTGACCTCGCCAATCTGGGCAGTTGCGCCTTTCTTTCCACGCAAGATTTGGCCCGTCCGAAGGGCGACGATTCGCACCGCGAATTCGAGGTCTTAGGGCGGTTCGACCACGCCGAGGTGAGGGGCTGCAATTTGATGGTGGATTGACGTCCCCCAATCCTTGTTCACCATGAACCCGCCGCGTAGATTCGCCGGCGATGGACACCGCCATTGCCTTGCTTGGTTTTACGTTGGCCGCCTATTCCGTGGTGGGCAACGACAGCATCCAAACGCTGGGCACGTTTCTGACCTCCAATGAGGACAAGCCGTGGTGGNTTCTCTGGCTCTTTGCCGGGGGCATCATGGCCATCGTGGTGACGATGGGGTACCTCGGCCTCGGCGAATACCTCGGCGGAAAAGGCGGCGACCTCACCTTCGGCAAGTATGCCGGCCTGTTCCAAGACCCTGACAAGCCCATCGACTTCCCGACGATGTCGATCTGGTACGTGTTGCCTCCCCTCGCCCTGCTGGCCATNACGCGGCTCGGCATCCCGGTGAGCACGACGTTCTTGGTTCTGACATTCTTCGCGCCCAAAGCCCTGCCCAAGATGCTTGTGAAGAGCCTCGGGGGATACGGAGTGGCCTTCCTGTTCGCCATTGTGGCCTTCGTGGTGTTGAGCCGGGCCACGGAGCGGTTCTTTNTGCAGCACCCCATGGAGGAGGGCAAGGGGCTCATGCAGAACAAACGGTTCTGGACGGTCACCCAATGGTTGGCNACCGGATTTCTGTGGAGCCAATGGCTGACGCAGGACCTCGTCAACATCTTGGTCTACCTCGGGGATCCGGCTCAAGTGGAGTTCTGGGAGTTTGCGTTCGCCCTCGTGGTGTTGGTGGGCATGCTCGGCTACATCTTCTACCAGCGGGGTGGAGAAATCCAGAAGATTGTCCGGGTCAAGACCAACACAGCGGACATCCGCTCGGCCACCTTCATTGACCTCTTCTACGGGTTGGTGCTCCTGATCTTCAAGTTTGACACCTTCGGCATTGGTGCCAAAGTGCCCATGAGCACCACCTGGGTCTTTCTCGGCATGCTGGCCGGCCGCGAGGTGGCCCTGCGCATGCGCCTCAACGAGCTCGACCGGACCCGCCTCTGGCCCATGGTCTTCAGTGACCTCGGCAAGGCCACCTTGGGCCTCGTCATCAGCGTCCTGCTCGTCGTATTCCTGTACCTCGTGGAGGGGCGAGAACTGGCGGCTCTGTTCGGTTGACGCCGAACTCAGTCCGTCATCCGGATCAAATAGTAGTTCTTCTTTCCGCGCTGGAGCAGCACCAGGCCGCTTCCAATGACATCGTCTGCGGTGACCACTTTTTCGGCTGTCACCTTGTTGCGGTTGACGCTCACCGAGTTTTCCTTGAGAGCGCGGCGCGCCTCCCCACCGCTCGAAAGGAAGGGGGCGTCTCCACCAGCGAGCAAATCGATGATGCCGATGCCGGTTGAGAGGGCGTCGCGGGACACCTCCCGTTGCGGTACACCTTCAAAGACGCTCAGCAATTCGCTTTCCGGCAGCGCACGGAGGTCGTCTTCGGTGGACTTGCCGAAGAGCAACCCCGTTGCGGCAATGGCTGTCTGAAGGTCCTCCTCGCCATGGATGCGGCGGGTCACGTCGGTAGCCAGCTCTTTTTGAAGCAGGCGGGCGCCGGGATTTTCGGCGTGGGCCGCTTCGATTTCCTTGATGCGCTGGCGGTCGAGCAAGGTGAAAATGCGGATGTACCTGGCGGCATCCTCGTCGGCCGCATTGATCCAATATTGATAGAATTTGTAGGCGCTGGTTCGGGCTTTGTCGATCCAGACATTGCCGCCTTCACTCTTCCCGAACTTCGAGCCGTCCGACTTGGTGATCAGCGGGGCGGTGAGGGCAAAGGCATGGCCCTGTCCCTTGCGCCGGATGAGTTCGGTGCCGGTGGTCATGTTGCCCCATTGGTCGCTGCCCCCCATTTGTAGCATGCAGCCTTCCTCCTTCCACAGGTGGTAGAAGTCGTAGCCTTGGACGAGTTGATAGCTGAACTCCGTGAAGCTCATGCCACCCTCGAGGCGATTCTTCACCGAGTCTTTGGCCGTCATGTAGTTGACGGTGATGTGCTTGCCCACATCGCGGATGAAATCGAGGAAGCTGAAGTCCTTGAACCAGTCGTGGTTGTTGACCACCCTCGCTGCGGCGGGACCGTCGAAGTCGAGGAAGCGCTCGAGTTGGGCCTTCTGGCAATCGAGGTTGTGCTGCAGGACCTCGAGGTCGAGAAACTGGCGCTCTGCCGTCTTGCCGCTCGGGTCTCCGACCATCCCAGTGGCACCGCCGACCAAGGCGATGGGACGGTGACCGGCGCGTTGAAGGTGCACCAGCAACATCACGGGGACGAGGTTGCCAATGTGCAAGGAATCCGCCGTTGGGTCAAAGCCCACATAGCCTGTGGTCTGCTCCTTGGCGAGTTGCTCCGCGAGGCCTGGCATGGCATCATGCAGCAAGCCCCTCCACTTCAGTTCCTCGATGAAATCCATGGCTGCAAAGTTACGTGTCCGTTGTCTGTGCAGCGCCCTTACAAGTGGGGGACGAGGGTCTCGAGTTGCATGGACCGGGACCCCTTCAAGAGGACGGTCCGCCCAGAAGGGGCGTCCGCTTCGATGGCGGAAAGCAGTTCGTTCAAATCATGGAAGGTCCGGTCCCCCGGTGCGTGGACGGAAAACAGGCCGCCGACCACCCAGCATTCGATGCCGCAATCGCGGGCCACGTCGCGCGCGAGCTGGTGTCCTTGAGCTGCGTGATTGCCCAACTCCATCATATCGCCTAGGATGGCCAGGGGCGCGTCATGGCGCGCTGCTGCGAAGGCGCGAAGTGTAGACTCCACGGAACTCGGGTTGGCATTGTAGCAGTCGACGATGATGGTGTTGTTGCCGGTATGTACGGTTTCTCCGCGCTGCTTCACAGGCTCGAAGGCTTGGAGTGCTGCGCAGATGTCGATTTCGCTCACACCAAACAGGAGGCCTGCCGCCACGGCCGCCGCCATGTTGGCCTCCTGGTGGGGACCTTCCAGTTGAACGGAAAGCGGCTGACCATCCGGGTGCCAAGGTCCAGGTTGGCGTGTGCCGTCCGTGGACCAGAACAGCGGTGCCCCCGGGGCCGAGCCGTCGCGCCACAGCAGCGGCGGGTGGTCCGCAGTGCGATACAGCTGACGCTGAAGGCCATCCAATGTACTGAGTGCCATCAGTGCGTCGTCATCGGCTGGAACCAACGCGGTGCCGCCATTTTTCGCGAGGTGCACGTACAATTCCTGCTTGCCCTTTTTGACGCCTTCCACGCCGCCAAACCCTTCGAGGTGGGCGAGTCCGACGTTGGTGATCATACCGTGGGTGGGGTCTGCGATGCGAGACAGGAGGGCAATTTCCCCTTGGTGATTGGCGCCCATCTCAACCAGTGCGAATTCGACATCGACCGGCATGGAAAGCAGGGTCAGGGGCACCCCGATATGGTTGTTCAGATTGCCCGCTGTAGCGTGGACGTCAAAACGACGGGACAGCACTGCGCGCAAGATTTCTTTGGTGGTCGTCTTGCCATTGCTTCCGGTGAGCCCGAATACCGGGCCTCGAAAACGGCTCCGGTGCAGGTGCGCCAGGTTTTGCAATGCGGTCAGGACATCTTCGACCCATAGGACGCCGTCCCCCTGTAAGGACGCATCATCGACAACAGCACCCAAGCAACCTGCATCCAGTGCATCCTTGGCAAAGGCGTTGCCATCAAATCGTTCGCCCTTCAAGGCGAAGAACAGCTTTCCCGGACCGCAATCACGGGTGTCGGTCGTGACCCCGCTGGAACGGTCGAACCAATCGAGAAGCGCAGAGGTCGTAACGGGTTTCATGGGTCCAAGAAAAGACGAACCCCGTGAGGCTCGTGGCCATCACGGGGTTCGGAATGAACAGTGTTCGGTTGGACTCAGTTGCTGCCCATGGCATTGCCGCGGGGGGACCCCACGCGTGTCATGGCGCAACGGAATCCGATGGTGGCAGAGCTCTGGTCCTCCTCGAGGAACCGGCGCGTTCCCGGGATGACCCAGTAGACGCGGTCGTTCCAACTTCCACCTTTGTAGACACGGACGTGATCGTTGATGAGGGAGGTGCCTCCGTACTCGTAAACGAGGTCGTCTGCATCGTCGCTTTGGTCAAAGTAGATGGAGCTCTCCAAATCACCGTCGAGGTAGTCGATGTTGTCGGCCATCTTGTAGTTGCGTCGCTCGAGGTTTTCTTCGACGGTGACCTCGCGATACCGCATCTGTCCCGGTGTATTGACGATGTTCGTCACCCAACCACGGCGCAAATCCGGAGCGCAGGGAGCCTCGCTTTCTTCGATGAGGTCGAGGGCCTCGTCCATCTTGGTCATTGCCTCTTCAATGCGCTTGACCCCCATGTCCTCGTTGGCACTCTCCATCTTGGATTTGAGGTTGTCGATGAGGTTCTGGCCTTCGTTGGTGAGGCGTCCTTCGGTCTCTTCCTCGTAGCCTTCGATGTAGGTTTCGATGCCGGGAATGTCGTACTGCACGTAGTCCAGTTTGTCCGTCACATTGCCTTCGCTGTCCAGGAGCTTGGTGGAGAAGATATTGCCTCGGAAGGGGCGGAACTCCTGGGCGTCCTGGAGCGTTCCGGGACGATACACATCCATGACCCACTCGCTGACGTTNCCNGCCATGTTGTACAGGCCATAGTCGTTCGGAGCGTAGCTGTAGACCGGTGCGGTCACGTCGGCATTGTCGTTGAGCGCGCCGGCGACACCCATGTAGTCACCCCGTGCTCGGACAAAGTTGGCGTTGATCTCACCATAGAACTTGCCGCGGCTGTCGTCGTTCCGGACATAGTGTCCGTCCCAGGGATAGGTCCGGCGACTGGTGATCAATTCCTCACCGCTGTTGCCGATGAGAGACAGGGCAGCGTANTCCCACTCGGCCTCGGTCGGCAGGCGGTAATCGGGAAGCAAGATGCCGTCGGTCATGGCCACGTTGCGGTAACCCAAACCGTTGGGGCGGAGGTCCTTGATGCCATCGGCCGCTTTGGCCGCTTCCTCGTACTGTCCGTCGAGGTAGGCCTCAGTGCTGAAGAAGCTGTCGTCCACTTGACCCGTCGGGTTGTGGACGAGGAACCCTTCGCGCACCATGATCTGCTCGTTCACTCGGTCGGTCCGCCACTTGCAGAAATCGTTAGCCTGCAACCAGGACACACCGACGACGGGGTAGTCGCGGTAGGCGGGGTGGCGCAAGTAGTAGTTGACGTAAGGCTCGTTGTAGGCCCGGGGATCACGCCACACGAGTGTGTCGGGCTTGGCCCGCTCCACAATCTCAGGGAAGCCCTCTCCGTAGACCCGGTTCAACCAGAAGAGATATTCTAGCCAGTAGAAGTTGGTCACTTCTGCTTCGTCCATGTAGAACGAGCTCACGGTCACACGNCGNGGAATGTTGTCCCANGCGCCGGTNAGGTCGTCTTCGACNTGGCCCATGGTGAACGTGCCGCCTTCAACGAACACCAGACCAGGNCCGGTCTCCTGTCCGAGATAAGGGAGCTTTTGGAATCCGCCGTTCTCCGAGTCATTGTAAGACCANCCGGTGGATCCGGAGGCGCCTCCTCTNCAGGAGGACAACAAGACCGCGGAGCAGAATGCCACGGAGGAGAGGAGGAGGATGGATTGAAGCTTTTGCATCGCTTTCTATTGGGGGTTCCTTGCAGGGAATGATTTCAGAATCCGGGGCAGGGTGGGCTCCGGAATTTGATGCGCTTGGCGCGGCAATCGAAGTTGAGCGCCATGCTCACCTCATGCGAACCGCCGGTGGCGGGGGTCAGGTCGGAGACCGTCACATCGTAGCTGTAACCAAATTTGATGACATCACTCTGTATGCCCAACGTAACGATGAACGCGTCACGATATTGGGTGCCGAGAATGCCGCGGTACCAAATGCCACCAACGATNGGGCCTTTGCTGACGTAGGCGCCGAAGTTCATCTGCTGGAATTCGCCTTGGCGGCGGTACAGGATGTTCGGGGAGATGAATGCGCTGGCATACTTGGAATCGCCATCGAGCGGGAGCAGGGCGCCGAAGTGAGCCGTCAGTTTCATTGGCAAGCGGCTTACGCCGACCACCAAACTTTCGTTGGGCTCGTTGAGGTGGTGGGCAGCGAAGCCGAAGTAGACCTTTTTGCTGAAACCGATGATGCCGGCACTGAAATCCACTTGGCTCACCTTGCCGCCGCGCGGCTGGTCTTGGGTCTCGTAGATGAAGCCCTTCCGCGGGTCGATCATGTCGCCAAAAGTGAGCTGGCTCCAATCCAGGGCTTTTTGGAAGTAAGTGGCTTCGAAGCCCGCCTTGATGGAGAACTTCCGGCTGACGGCCTGTTGGTAGCTGTAGATGCCGCTGATGCGGGACGTGCTGAGCGTGCCTCGACCAGCGCGGTCGTTCATCACGATGAAGCCCAAACCGCCGGAGATACTCGGGATGTGCTGGTCATAAGCCGCCGCGGAAGTCACGTAGTTGCCGCTCATGGCAGGCCACTGATTGCGGTAGTTCATGACGAACCGCGGGCAACGGGCTGCACCAGCGAAAGCAGGGTTGAGGTACACCGGATTCGAATAGAATTGCGTGAATTCCGGGTCTTGTGCCGACGCGGACTGCGGTGCGAAGGCGCCGATGCAAGCGAGCATCAGAGCGAGCACGGGCAGGCTCGACGCACGGAATGCGCCGGTTCGTGTGGGCTGGGGGAGCTTCATGGCCATGCAGTTTCCCGAGACCGAAGTCTCGTGTATAAGGTCGTGAAAATTACAAACTTGTGGGAATTGGCGGACATCTTTGTGCCAAAGCAACAACCAACGCCCTGTCTGCGTTGGTCCCGCAAGCGATTCCGATCCTTCCATGTCCCAAACGAACCATCGCCCCTTTTCGTTGCTCCACCCTCAGAAAGTGAAGGTTCAGCGTGGTCTACGGAAAACGGGTCTGCTGGGTTGTCTCGTCCTCATTGGCAGCAGCTTATTGGCACAGTTCGAATACGATTGGCCTGAGCAAAGCGCTTTGGCCGATGGCGAGTGGTACCGCATCGCCACCACCAAAACGGGGTTCCACAAGGTGGATGTGGCCTTGCTTTCCGATTTGGGGTTGGATCCGACAACCGTGGACCCCTCCCGGGTGAATTTGTATGGACACGGCGGCGATGCGCTGCCGCTGGACAACGCCGTACCCCGTCCACTCGATTTGGTGCCGGTCCCCATCGATATGGTCGACAACGGCGATGGCCAATTCAATGGTGGGGATCATTTTGTCTTCATGGGCAATGGCCCCGAAGCATGGCAGTTCGACGCAGCGGTCGAGCGTTGGCAGCACAGCCTCAATCCATGGTCGGACACCGCCTGGTACTTCATCCGGATTGACGATGCCGTTCCGGTCCGCATCGGGCAGACGCCCGGTCTCGGCGGCGATGTGGATGCGGTACTGGACGTGACGGATTTTCACCAATTCCACGAGCTGGAGCAGTCGACCATCATCCGGTCTGGCCGCAATTTTTATGGCGAGGTCTTCGATCAGAATCCGACGCATACCATTCCCTTCCAGGTCCCGGACATCCTGCCGGAGCCGGCCCGCCTTGAAGTGCGTCTGATGGGCCGTTCTGTCGGCGCGGCCAGCCCTTATGAAGTGGTGCTCGGCGATAGCGTGTGGACCATCTTGCCCCCGGTCACGGGGTCCCAGACCTATGTCAGCCAAGCTCGCGTTGGAGCCGGGGATTGGGCATGGACGCCCAGTTCAGAACTCGTCCAAGTGGGGCTGACTTTGGATGCGCAAGTGGCGGATGCGAAGGGGTGGCTGGATTATGTGCGCATCAGTGGCACCCGACAAGCCAGCATGTCAGGCGGTTCCCAACAGGAATTCGTCCGGGCTGCAGAAGCCGGACCCGGCCGCATCGTAGAGTGGACGGTATCCGAAGCCCAATCTGTCCAACGCGTGTGGGACGTAACAGATGCCCAGAACCCGATCGCGGTTCCGTTCGAGATTGCGGAGGGCACCCTACGCTTCCGGACTGAGTACAGCGACATCCGCACCTTCCGGGCTGGGAACGGTTCGGGTTTCTACACGCCGACCCCCATCGGCCCCGTTCAAAACACCAACGTTCACGGCTTGCCACAGGTGGATTTGGTGATTGTGACCCCGCCGGGATTGCGCCCAGCAGCAGACAGCTTGGCGGCCATTCATTTTGCAGAGGGCCTGTCCGTGGCCGTGCTGGAGCCCACTTTCATCTACGATTGCTTCAGTTCGGGCCGCGTGGACCCCACCGCGATCAAGATGTTGATGAAGATGCTCTATGACCGGGCGCAGGGCAATTCAAATGCGGCGCCCCGGTACCTGCAGCTCCTTGGGGACGGCACTTTTGAAAATCGAAACTTGCCCCGTCTTGGCAATGCACTTGTGACGTTTCAAAGCGCGCAGAGCCACACTCCAACGCAGAGTTATGTGACCGACGACTACTTCGGTTTCCTCTCAGATGCGGCTTCCGAGCGGCTCACGGACACCTTGCAGATTGGCATCGGCCGGATTCCGGCAGGCACGTTGGACGAGGCCTGGGATGCCGTCGCCAAGGTGGTCGCCTATTCCAATGGAAATCCCGACCCAGAGGGCGCAGCTTGTTTGCAGGGCGGGCTCCCCGGTGAGGGTGAGGGAAATCCGTTCGGCCCCTGGCGCAACCGGATTTGCTTCGTGGCCGATGACTTTGACGGCAATGGTGGGGCGACCGAGACAGGCCATACCCTGTACAGCATAGGACACGCCAATGGAGTCGAGGAAGACCACGGCGCTTTTGATATCCAGCGCATCTTCATGGACGCCTACCCGCAGGTGGCCACGCCGGGGGGAGAGCGGTACCCGGAGGTGGAAGAGGCCATTGATCGCCAGGTGAGGGATGGCGCCTTGCTCATCAACTACATCGGCCATGGCGGAGAGCGTGGGTGGGCCCACGAGCGGGTTTTGAACACCTCCACCATCGGGGCTTGGGACAACCTCGACCGCATGCCGCTGTTCTTTACCGCCACCTGCGAACTCGCCCGGTTCGACGATCCGGACTTGGAAACGGCAGGGGAAATGATGGTGATGAACCCCAATGGAGGGGCGATCGCGATGATGACGACCACGCGGGTGGTGTACAGTTACGCCAACGAACAGCTCAACACCGCCTTCTTTGCGGTCGTCTTCGATGCGCCTCCCGGTGAGCGCCAGCGGTTGGGTGACATCCTGCGTCGGACCAAGAACCACCCCGCATCTGGAGCCTCCTCCAACAAGCGCAACTTTACCCTCCTAGGCGATGTTGCGCTGCAATTGGCGACCCCGCAAGCAGAAGTGCGCACGAGCGAGGTCAATGCCCTCCCGATTGATGTGGTGACGGATACGTTGAGCGCGCTGGAGTACGTACAGGTCAAAGGCTACGTGAGCGATGCCTCCGGCGACGTGATGACCGACTTCAATGGTTTTGTGTACCCGACCGTGTTCGACCAGAGGAGTGAGGTGACCACGCTCAACAACGACGGCGGCAACGGCGGGGTGACCTATTCGGAATGGCGCAATCGGATTTACGCGGGGGCGGTCCGTGCGGAAGGCGGCACCTTCATCTTTGATTTCATCGTGCCGAGGGACATCGCCTACGATCCGGCCCGCGGCCGCATCAGCTATTACGCCGTGGATGGAGACCTCGACGCCCATGGCTACACCGAGTCGCTCTTCATTGGAGGCGTGTCCGAAGAAGCCGTATTGGACAACGAAGGGCCTGAAATCGAGCTCTTCCTCAATGACAGCACTTTCGTCGACGGCGGCACCACCGACCCCAACCCCGTTCTCTATGCCCGCCTCCGGGATGAGCAGGGGCTGAATACGGTCGGCAACGGCATTGGCCATGACTTGAAGGCCACCCTGGATGGCGGGACCTCCGTCGTCCTCAATGAGTTTTACGCGAGCGATCTCGACACCTACCAGAGCGGGCGTGTGGTCTACCCCTTCAGCGACCTCGAGGAAGGGCGCCACACCCTTGAGCTCAAGGCGTGGGACGTTCACAACAACAGCGCCAAGGCCAGTCTCGAATTCGTCGTGGTATCCGACCTCGAGGTATTCCTTGATGGCCTGCTGAATTACCCGAATCCCGTTGGCGCTCAAGGCACGACTTTCCGTTTTGACCACAATCAGGCCTGCGTGGACCTGAATCTCCAGTTGAGCATATACGATTCTCGCGGAACTGTCGTTTGGCAGGGTGAACGCGACGAAACGCCCACCGGATACCGGGTTGACGGGTGGCATTGGTCAGGTGATACCAGCCGGGGAGCTTCCCTCGGCCAGGGCGCATACCTCTACCGCCTCGTTGTCCGAACTCCGGAAGGAAGACAAGCTTCCAAAACAGGTCGGCTCGTCCTGCTCGACTAAACCAGAAGACCGAACGTCCGCTTATTTTTGCCACACCTTATGGCTATCCGTATTCNCCTTCGCCTTCCCCTTTGCCTTCTCGGGCTCTGCCTTGCCTGGATGCCCAAGACCCATGCCCAGCTGACTCAGGTCGAGACGGCCCAGCAGCTTCAGCTGAACACGATCACCACCGCCGTGCCCTTCCTGATGATCGCCCCGGACTCCCGGAGCGGTGCATTGGGAGACGCAGGTGTGGCATTGACCCCGGATGGGGCCGCCATGGCCTGGAATCCGGCGCGGATGGCGTTCACGGACCAGACCTTTGAGGCCCACATGGGATACGCCCCTTGGCTTCGGGCGTTGGTCGACGACATGTCCCTCGCTTACCTCAGTGGCACCCGNAAGCTGAACAAGCGCCAGGCAGTGGGCATGGCCCTCCGGTACTTCTCCCTGGGCAACATCACCTTCACCGACGTCAATGGCACGGCCATTCGGGACTTCAGCCCCAACGAGTTCTCGCTTGACTTTGGCTTCTCCCAGAAGTTCGGCGACAAGTTCAGTGGTGGATTCACGACACGGTACATCCATTCCAACCTGACTGGGGGCACGAACATTCTCGGGGCGGACAGCCGCCCGGGCCGGTCCGTGGCCGTCGATGTCGGCGTCTTTCACACCAACGACAATGTCAAGTTCGGCGACCGGGATGGACGCATGAACTGGGGGGTTTGCGTGTCCAATGTCGGCGCCAAGATGAGCTACACAGAGACCGCGGAGCGGGACTTCATCCCGACCAACCTCAAGACGGGTTTTGCCGCCACGGTCTTCTTGGATGACTACAATCACCTGACCTTTACGATGGACGCCAACAAGCTGTTGGTGCCGACTGCACCCGTGTACGGCGAGGGAGACGACGACGACATCATCGTCAGCGGGTACGACCCCAACGTCGGTGTGGCCTCCGGTATCATTCAGAGTTTCTACGACGCCCCGGGCATCGTGGAGCGCGAGGGGGANACGTACTTGATTGAACCGGGCAGCGTTTTCCGGGAGGAACTCCGTGAGGTGAACCTCGGCGGGGGCATCGAATACGATTACAACGGCGTCTTTGCCGTTCGCGGCGGCTACTTCTTCGAGCACTACACCAAGGGCAACCGCCAGTTTCTGACATTGGGAGCTGGCATCAAGTACACCGTTCTCGACATCGACCTCAGCTACCTGATTGCCACCACCCAGCAGAATCCGCTCGCCAATACGTTGCGGTTCTCACTGCGCCTGGCCTTCGACGATGTGGTGGGCGGATCAGACGACGATCCGGCCAACTTCTGACCCTGCGATGCCCGTCCCGGATTTGCGCATCGGCTACGGATACGATGTCCACCAGCTCGCCCAAGGAGAGGAGTTCTGGTTGGGCGGGATTCAAATCCCGTCAGACATCGGGGCCGTCGGCCACAGCGACGCCGATGTATTGCTTCACGTGATTTGTGACGCACTGTTCGGCGCCCGTGCCATGGGTGATATCGGGGCTCATTTCCCTGACACGGACCCCGCTTACAAAGGCATCGACAGCAAAATCCTGTTGAGTGAGACGGTCGCCAAGGTGTGNACGGAGGGTTGGGAAATCGTCAATGTGGACGCCACGATTTGCCTTCAGGCCCCCAAGCTCCGNCCCCACATTGACGCCATGCGGGACTGCATTTCAGGGTTATTGAATATCCCAGTCGATCAGGTGGGGGTGAAGGCCACNACTACGGAGCGTTTGGGCTTCGTCGGGACAGGCGAAGGCATCAGTGCCCATGCTGTGGTCCTGTTGGGCCGTTGAGGTATCTGCCAGCCCAGCGGTGAGGTCTATATTTACCGTTCGCAAATTGGGCAACATGACCACTTCTACGCCTGCAAAGAAGACTCCGAGCCGCCGCAAGCCGGCCACCAAAAAGACGGCCAAGGCGCCGTTCCCGAAGGCCACTTACCTCAAGTGGCACCGCGACATGCTGTTGATGCGCCGCTTCGAGGAGCGCTGTGGACACTTGTACATTCAGCAGAAGTTTGGCGGATTCTGTCACCTCTACATCGGACAGGAAGCCATCCTTGCTGGCATGGTGGAAGCCATCCGTCCGACGGACCGCGTCATCACAGCCTATCGTGACCACGCCCACCCGTTGGCCCTCGGCACGGACCCCAAGGTGGTCATGGCCGAGCTTTACGGCCGTAAGACAGGATCCAGCAAAGGCAAGGGGGGCTCGATGCACATGTTCGACAAAGAGCGCAACCTGTTCGGTGGCCACGGCATTGTGGGAGGCCAGATCGGCCTCGGTGCCGGCATCGCCTTCGCCGACAAATACCGCAAGGAGGACCATGTGACCGTCTGCTTCTTCGGTGACGGTGCGGCACGCCAAGGCATGCTCCACGAAACCTTCAACATGGCCATGACCTGGAAGCTCCCGGTCATCTATGTGGTGGAGAACAACAAATACGCCATGGGAACCTCCGTCGAGCGTACGACCAACGTGCACGACCTGTCCAAGCTGGGCGCCTCCTATGAGATGCCGGCCGAATCTGTGGATGGCATGTCGCCGGAAGCGGTTGCCGAAGCCATGGCCCGTGCTGCAGCGCACTGCCGCAAAGGAGAGGGTCCTTACCTGCTTGACATTCAAACCTACCGCTATAAGGGACACTCCATGAGTGACCCACAGAAGTACCGGACCAAGAGTGAGGTGGAGGAGTACCAGGAGCGCGACCCGATTGCACACTGCGCCAAAGTCATCCTCGAAAACAAGTGGATGAGCGAGGCCAAGCTTAAGGAAGTGGACAAGGAGGTCAAGGCCCAAGTGGAGGAGGCCATCCAATTCGCCGAAGAAAGCCCGCTTCCCGAAGCCCACGAACTTTATGAGGACGTCTACGTGACGCCCAATTACCCCTTCGTCAACGACTGAACCCCTGATTCAAAGAGAAGATGGCAGAAATCGTACGCATGCCCAAGCTGAGCGACACCATGACCGAAGGTGTCGTTGCCGAGTGGCACAAGAATGTGGGTGACCAAGTTGAATCCGGCGAGGTGCTCGCCGAGATCGAGACCGACAAGGCCACCATGGAATTCGAATCTTTCCAGGACGGCGTGCTCTTGCACATCGGGGTGGAGAAAGGTGCCACCGCCGCCGTGGACAGCATCCTCGCCATCCTCGGCGAGGCTGGAGAAGACGTGAGTGAGTTGTTGGCGGCCGAAGCCGCGGCTCCTGCTGGTGCGCCAGCAGAAGAAGCCCCGGCCCCTGCGCCCGCTCCAGCACCTGTCCCGTCTCCAGCACCTGCCCCGACTCCTGTGGCTGCAACTGCGCCCGCCCCGGCTCCGGTCGCAGCGCCGGCTCCGGTGAAACCCGCTGCCAATGGCAAGATCAAAGCATCCCCGCTCGCAGCCCGTCTAGCGGCTGAGCGTGGTATCGACCTCGCCCTCGTTCCTGGTTCGGGAGACGGCGGCCGCATCATCAAGCGCGACATCGAGGCCTATGTGCCGGCTCCGTCTGGCAGTCTGGGCGCTGTGGAGTCCTCCGCGGACATCCCGGTCACGCAGATGCGCAAGACCATTGCACGCCGCCTTGCTGAGTCCAAGTTCACCGCCCCGCATTTCTANCTCAAGCTCTCCGTCGACATGGGAGCGGCAGTANAGGCCCGCAAGGCCATCAATGCGCAGGAAGGCGTGAAGGTGAGCTTCAACGACATGGTCGTCAAGGCCGTGTCCCTCGCCCTCAAGAAGCATCCGGCCGTGAACAGCGCCTGGATGGACAATTTCATCCGCCAGAATGACCACGTCCACATCGGTGTGGCTGTGGCGGTCGAGGATGGCCTGCTCGTCCCCGTGGTGCGCNACGCGGACCGCAAGTCCCTCATGGAAATCGGAGCCGAGGTCAAGGACTACGCCGGCAAGGCCCGGGAGAAGAAGCTCCAGCCGAGCGATTGGGAAGGCAACACCTTCACCATCTCCAATTTGGGCATGTTCGGCATTGAGGACTTCACTGCCATCATCAATCCGCCGGATGCCTGTATCCTCGCCGTGGGTGGCATCAGCGATGTGCCCGTGGTCAAAGATGGTGCAGTGGTGCCAGGTAAGGTGATGAAGCTCACCCTGAGCTGTGACCACCGTGTGGTGGATGGGGCCACCGGTGCCGCCTTCCTCCAGGAGGTCAAATCCCTCCTCGAGCACCCGGTTCGGATGTTGGCCTGATCTTCCGGCCAGGATGCCGGAACCGCTGAACGCTTCTACCCCGATCGAGTTCCTCAAAGGAATCGGTCCCAAACGGGCGGAAGCGCTGGCGGAGGATTTGGGAATTCGTACCTGCGGAGACCTGCTGTTTCATTTGCCGTTCCGCTACGAAGACCGGACCCGCTTCCATCGGGTCTCTGAAGCNGTGGTCGGTCCGGTGCAAGTCCAGCTTCGCGGTACGATCCGCAGCATCAAGGAGGTCCAGCAGAAGCGGGGACGTCGTCTAGAAGCCGAGTTCGTGGATGAGCACGGAGACACTTTGCCGCTCGTGTGGTTCAAAGGAGTCCAATGGGTGGCCCGGAACTTGCCTGTCGGGAAGCCTTGTGTGCTGTGGGGAAGGGTCAGCGACTACAAAGGGGGCAAGAACATGGCCCACCCGGAGGTGATGACCCTTCAGGATGCCCGCGCGGCCAGCGCCCTGCATCCTGTCTACAGCTCTACTGAAAGGTTGGGCCGATTCGGACTCAACAGCAACGGTTTGGCCAAAGCCGTCCAGCGTCTGATCGCCCAGCTGCGCAAAGTCCACGGGGAGGCTTGGATGGCAGAAACCCTGCCCCCTGATATCCTGTCCATGCGGGGCATGCCAGCCTTGTCCCTCGCCTTGGAGCAAGTTCACCAGCCGGAGGATGTGAATGCAGAAAGACTCGGGCGTTTTCGGCTGAAGTTTGAGGAGTTCCTGTTTCTCCAGCTCCTCCTGGTCCAGCACCGCAACGCCCAGACGCAGGATCTTCCCGGGGTCCCCTTCACGCAGGTGGGAGATGCGTTCAATCGCTTCTATGCCGAGCGGATTCCCTTTGAATTGACCGGGGCCCAAAAACGGGTCATCCGTGAAATCCGGGAAGACACACGGCACGGCCAACATATGAACCGCCTCTTGCAGGGCGACGTGGGCAGTGGAAAGACCATGGTGGCCCTGCTGACCGCCTTACTGGCCGTGGACAATGGTTGTCAGGCTTGCATCATGGCCCCGACGGAGATCCTCGCCCAACAGCACCTCGCCAGCTTCAAGGACATGCTGGGAGACCTGCCCATACGTGTCGAACTGCTCACAGGATCGGTCAAGAAGGCTGACCGGGCGCCCATCCTTGAAGGATTGGCGGATGGCGACGTCCATCTGCTCATCGGCACCCACGCGGTGCTCGAGCCCAAAGTGGAGTTCCATCGCCTCGGCCTTGTGGTCATTGACGAACAGCACCGGTTCGGGGTGGCGCAGCGTGCCCGGCTTTGGGCCAAGGCGGAGATTCCCCCACATGTGCTGGTCATGACGGCCACCCCCATCCCGCGTACGCTCAGCATGACGGTTTACGGTGACCTGGATGTCAGCGTCATTGACGAACTGCCCCCCGGCCGGAAGCCCATTCGGACCGTACATCGCACGGATGCACAACGGTTGGGGGTTTTCGGATTCATGCGGGATCAAATCGCTCAGGGNCGGCAGGTGTACGTGGTCTATCCCTTGATTGAGGAGTCTGCCCAATTGGACCACAAGGACCTGATGGACGGTTATGAGAGTCTGACCCGTCATTTCCCACCGCCGGAATACCGCATCAGCATCGTCCATGGTCGGATGAAGCCCGAGGACAAGGACGCGGAGATGCAGCGGTTCGCGAAAGGCCATACCCAGATGATGGTGGCGACCACCGTCATCGAGGTGGGGGTCAATGTCCCCAACGCGTCGGTCATGGTCATCGAGAGTGCCACCCGTTTCGGCCTCAGTCAGCTGCACCAATTGCGGGGCCGGGTTGGCCGGGGCGCGAACCAGAGCTTCTGCATCCTGATGAGCGACAAGGAGTTGGGCAAGGAGGCCCGGCGCCGGTTGGAGACCATGGTGCGCACGCAGGACGGCTTTGAAATCGCGGAGGTCGACTTGGAGTTGCGGGGCCCTGGAGACCTCATGGGCACACAGCAGAGTGGAGTGCTGGACCTCAAAGTGGCCGACCTGATTAAGGATCGGGTGCTCCTCGAGGACGCCCGGGACATCGCACGGAGCATCCTAGCTCAAGACCCGGAATTGACGCAGGCGCGGCATGCCTTGCTCAAGGCTGGGGTGGAGCGGCTGAGGGCCGAGCGCCCGGATTGGAGCCGGATTTCCTGACTCTTGAACCAATTCACGGTGGAAAGTCCGTGTTGGCCAGACTCTCCCAGTGGGCTTCCCGGTTATGTTTGGAGGCATGAATGCTGGTGGCACTCCGTTTTGGTTGGCGTTGACGTTGTCGGTTGTTTTGGCGGGGGTCGCCACGTGGTCCTTCCTTGGCTCTGGTTTCGTCGCCCCCGAGTCGACCGGCCATGCTGGGACAGGTCCTGTCGACGGTTTGCCCCCTGCCTCCCNGGAAGATCCTGCATCGACTGAGTCCAATGCTGAATTGGAGCGAGCGGAAGTGGCCGCCGCCGATGTGACCTTCAGCTTTGCGGTGGAAGTCGCCCGGTTTGAAGACGGAACGCGACTAGAGCAGGACGACCTGCACCGGGTCACATGCCGGGGTGTGGATGGTGAAGTCCGGTGGGAGCTGGGCATGGAAGACACCTTGTTGGGCGCCCACCAGCTGGACGCCAATGGGGATGGCACCATCGAAATTCTCCTGGTGGACCGCGCTCATGCCGTGGGGCTGGANGCGGGTGGCCGTCCGATTCCAGGGTTTTCCGTCCGCCCTGGTGTGGACATCACATCGCACGCCGTCGTGGACTACGATGGCGATGGGAACGAGCGCTACTTGCTGGGGTTGGCTGACGGACGCATCCTGAACCACAGGCGGCTGGGCGAGGCCACCCCAGGCTGGCGTCACGAATCCAAAGGGCGCCCCATCCAAGCCATCGCCCACCTGCGTGCCGGGCGCAAGGATTACCTGTGCAGCGTGGACGAGAAGGGGGTGGTGATGCTGTTGAAGCGAAGTGGCCAGCGCCGCGTTCGAACGCCATCTCAATTGCACGCCGTCACCGGTCGACGTCCGGTGGCATTCCAGGTCAAGAGCGACATCGGTTCGTCNTTGCTCATTGCCCGGGATGCGGAAGGGGTGGCGCAGACCCGCCCTTTTGATGANGGCGTCGCGCGCCCTGCATCTCCAGCAGAGATTCAACTGCTCGAAGCGGTGGAAGCCCGGTGGTCCCGGGTGGACGTCGAGTGAGGCTCAGTCCTGCAGTACGGCGCGGGAAATCACGATGCGCTGGACTTCGCTCGTGCCCTCGTAGATCTGTGTGATCTTGGAGTCGCGCATCAGACGCTCCACGTGGTATTCCTTGACATAGCCGTATCCGCCATGGATCTGGACCGCCTGGTCGGTCACCCGACCGGCCACCTCTGAGGCGTACAGTTTGGCCATGGAGCTGGCGAGGTCATAATCCTTTCCTTGGTCCTTGAGCCACGCAGCTTTGAGGCAGAGCATGCGCGCCGCCTCCACTTCAGTGGCCATGTCGGCGAGCTTGAAGGCGATGGCCTGGTGCTTGTGGATCTCCTTGCCGAAGGCCTCGCGCTCCTTGGAGTAGGCAAGGGCGAATTCCAACGCACCGGAAGCGATGCCGAGGGCTTGTGCAGCGATGCCGATGCGCCCACCGGAGAGGGTCTTCATGGCAAATTTGAATCCGAATCCATCGTCGCCAATGCGGTTGGCCTTCGGAACCTTGACGTCCTGGAACATCAGGGTGTGCGTGTCGCTGCCGCGGATGCCCATCTTGTCCTCCTTGGCGCCGACAATGAACCCTTCCATGCCGCGCTCGACGACGAGGCAGTTGATGCCACGGTGCCCCTTGTCGGCATCCGTCTGCGCCATCACGAGATAGGTGCTGGCGGAGCTGCCATTGGTGATCCAGTTCTTGGTGCCATTGAGGAGGTAGTGGTCCCCCATGTCGATGGCCGTCGTGCGCTGGCTCGTGGCATCGCTGCCGGCTTCAGGCTCGCTGAGGCAGAAGGCTCCGATTTTTTCACCGGTGGCGAGGGGGGTAAGGAACTTTTCCTTCTGTTCCTCCGTGCCGTATGCCTCCAAGCCCCAGCACACGAGGCTGTTGTTGACGGAGACACAGACCGAAGCGGAGGCGTCGATCTTGGACAGCTCCTCCATGGCGAGGACGTAGCTGACGGTGTCCATTCCACTTCCGCCATATTTGGGGTCGACCATCATGCCCATGAACCCCAATTCACCGAGCTGGCGCACTTCATCTGCAGGAAAACGCTGTTCGTTGTCCCGTTCGATGACGCCGGGCTTGAGGACATTTTGGGCGAAATCGCGTGCGGCGTGGCGCACGGCGCGTTGTTCTTCGTTGAGTTCCAGGATCATTGCAGGAGGCTCGTAAGGTGAGGGCCTCAAAGATAGCTCAAGTGGGCTCCAGAAGTTGTCCTCAGGATACGGTTTCACGGGTGGTGGGCACCATGTCGGGAACGTCTTGTGACGGGCTGGATGTGGTCTTAATCGAGGTGGATCCTTCCGGGATTGAAGTCATGGGGCTGGCGTTCAAGGCCTTTCCTTATCCTACGGCTTGGCAGGAGCGTTTGCGGGCCTTGGGGGCCCTGAGCGATGCCGATGCGCTCGACCTGGAAGCACGATGGACGGCATGGGTGCTGGCCAAGCTGTATCCTGTGCTGGAAGAATGGTCCACCACATATGGACCCATACACCTGTTGGGGTTCTCCGGGCACACCTGGTACCACGAACCCAGGGGCCGCGGCACCCGCGCCATCGGCGATGCGGAGCGCCTGCATGCGGACCTTGGCATGCCCATTGTCGCCGATTATCGATCGGCAGATGTGGCAGCAGGGGGTCAAGGGGCGCCATTGGTGCCCCTGTTTGATGCCTTGGTCTTTCCNGCATACGNCGCTTGCCTCAACCTCGGAGGCATTGCCAACGTGACGGTACAAAGCCCCGGGCTGCCGGTTATGGCCTCGGATCTCTGCGGGTGCAACTTGCTGTTGAACCGCCAAGCGCAGCGGATGGGCATGCCGTTTGACCGAGACGGCCGAGGGGCCAGTGTAGGTGTTGTCGATGCGAATGCATTGGCTCAGCTTCAGGCATGGAGTTACCTGAATCGGCCGTGGCCCAAATCGCTCGCTGCCGAGGACTTGATGGGCCTGCACACTGCACTCGACACCGTGCTCCGTCCAGAGGATGCGCTCGCCACAGCGGTCCACTGGATGGCGGAGGCCATTGCGCAGGGTTGCCCTGCAGGTCCCGGTCAAGTTCTGGTGACGGGGGGTGGAGCACACCACCCTGGTTTGGTGTCAGCCTTGCGGTCGGCCTTGTCTGTCAAGGGGCTGACCCTGAACATTCCGGAGGGAGATTGGGTTGATGCCAAAGAAGCCGCAGCCTTTGCATGGCTGGCATGGAGAACCGCCGTGGGGCACCCTACCTCTCTGGCCAGTGTGACCGGCGCAGCACAAGATGTGTGTGGCGGGGTCCTGTACGGTAACTTCACGCCGCCCGGAATGGACGGGATGACATTGGGATGAAAGANTTGCTCCAGACCTACAGCGGACGCGCTCCGGAAATTGTGTTCGAGTGGACGGACGCAGAAACCGAAGCCCGCGGATGGGTGGTGATCAACAGCTTGCGCGGTGGTGCCGCAGGAGGGGGAACCCGGATGCGTAAGGGCTTGGATCGCATGGAGGTGGTGTCCTTGGCCAAAACCATGGAAATCAAGTTCACCGTGAGTGGCCCGCAAATTGGTGGGGCCAAGAGCGGCATTGATTTTGATCCGTCCGATCCTCGCAAAGAGGGGGTTCTGCGTCGCTGGTACAAGGCGGTGACCCCCTTGCTCAAGCATTATTATGGCACCGGAGGAGACCTGAACGTGGACGCTGGACTCGAGGTGATTCCCATGACTGAGGCCTGTGGTGTCTGGCATCCCCAAGAGGGGGTGTTCAACGGACATTTCCAGCCTNACGAAGCCCAGAAAGTGCGCCGCATCGGTCGCTTGCGCCAAGGGGTCAGCAAGGTGGTGGAGGACCCGGAATTCCTGCCTGATGGAGGCGGTGTACGGTACCGGGTGGCCGACCTGATCACGGGATACGGTTTGGCCGAATCCGTCCGGCATTTCTATGGCCTCTATGGCGGACAGGTGCGGGGCAAGCGCGTGTTGGTCCAAGGCTGGGGCAACGTGGGTGCGGCTGCTGCGCTTTACCTCGCCAAGCAAGGCGCCCTCGTCACGGGCATCATCGACCGCGTAGGAGGCTTCCTCCGTCCGGAAGGCATGGAACTCGATGAGATCCGAAGCCTCTTTTTGGCCAAGGAGGGGAATGCCCTCACGGCCCCTGGATTGCAGTCCTTTGAAGACGTCAACGAAACCATCTGGGACGTTGGAGCTGAGGTGTTCCTGCCTTGCGCGGCGTCGCGCCTTGTCACTGAGGACCAGCTTGACCGAATGCTAGCCGGTGGGCTCGAGGTGATCTCCTGCGGGGCCAATGTGCCATTTGCCGACCGAGAAATCTTCTACGGTCCCATTTCCGAGAAAGCGGACGGGGCCTGCGCTGTCATCCCCGACTTCATCGCCAACTGCGGCATGGCGCGGGTGTTCGGATACCTCATGGGCGACGGTGACGTCCTCCTGGAGGACAGCGCCATTTTCAATGACACTTCGGACTGCATTCGAGCTGCNATGGAGCGGTGCCACGCACGCAGTCCAGAGCGCACAGGACTCAGCTCAACCGGCTTGTCCATTGCCCTCGAACAACTTCTCTGACCTTCCGGATTCATGGCCACGTTGCTCATTATCATCTTCGTTTTCGGGTACCTCTTCATCGCCCTTGAACACAACTTGCACATCGACAAGGCGGCCAGTGCCCTGATCACTGGCACCTTGTGCTGGGCCGTGCTGGTCTTGGGTTACCACGAGGCTCCAGCGCATTTGGTCGACAGCTTTAATGACTTCTTGCACGGGCATGGTCACGGGGACCACGGGGGTGCACTCAAGGTGTTCTTCGAGCACCGCTTGCTGCACCATATGGAGGAAATCTCCAGCATCCTGTTTTTTCTGCTCGGCGCCATGACCATCGTGGAATTGGTGGATGCGCACAACGGATTCGCGGTCATCACCGACCGCATCAAGACCCGCAAAAAGAGCCGTCTGCTCTGGATCATTGCGGTGCTCACCTTCTTCTTTTCAGCTGCCCTCGACAACCTCACGACCTCCATCGTGATGATCTCTCTTCTGCGGAAGCTGATCGCGGACAAACCGACCCGCTGGCTGTTCGCCGGTGCGGTGATCATCTCGGCCAATGCCGGTGGCGCATGGTCGCCCATCGGTGACGTGACCACCACCATGTTGTGGATTGGCGGTCAGTTGACCACCCCCGTCATCATCGTCAACCTCATCCTGCCGAGCATTGTGTGCATGGTGGTGCCCATCGGCATCATGTCGGCCCGGATGAAGGGCGAAGTCGAGCGTCCGGAAACGAACGCCTCCGATGAAGGGTCGGACCCGACCACACCGGGCGAGCGGAATCTGATTTTCGCCATGGGCGTGAGTGGCCTGCTCTTCGTGCCGATTTTCAAGACGGTGACCCATCTGCCGCCGTTTATGGGCATGATGTTGTCCTTGGGCGTATTGTGGCTCACCACGGAGGTGCTTCACCGTTCCAAGAACGACCAAGAGCGGAAGCAGCTGAGCGTGGTGGGTGTCCTCCGGAAAATCGACACCGCNTCGGTCATGTTCTTCCTCGGCATCCTCCTGGCCGTGGGCGCCCTGCAGGAGGCGGGCCACCTCATCGCTTCGGCCGATTGGCTGCGCACCTCGCTTGGAGACGTGTACCTGATTAACATCGCCATTGGCCTGCTCTCGGCCATCGTGGACAACGTGCCCTTGGTGGCGGCATCCATGGGCATGTATGAGGTGGCGGCGCCTGGAACTATGGATGCGTGGGTCGCCAACTTCACCCAGGACGGCATTTTCTGGCAGTTCCTCGCCTACTGCGCGGGGACGGGTGGCAGCGCCCTCATCATCGGTTCCGCCGCGGGTGTGGCCGTGATGGGCCTGGAGAAAATCGATTTCGTCTGGTACCTCAAGAAGATGAGCTTGCTCGCCATTGCGGGCTATCTCGCCGGGTGTGGGGTATACTGGCTGATGTTCGGCATGGGGGCCTGAATGCCGGTGTGAACAATGCACGGGGGGTAACCCCCGGTCCGGATCCGGTGGTGGGCATACGCAATCGGCGACCTTCGGCGTTGAGCTTCAACGCACAGAGAACGCCATGCAATTTCCCCTTCTCGTCCTCGCCAAAATCCAGGACCTGACCCTCGGTGGCACTTCCGTCTCCGATCCCAACGGCGCATCCGACGCCATGGCCACCGCCGGTGAGGTGGTGACNCGCGACGTGTCCATTTTNGAACTCCTCCTCTCCGGCGGATGGTACATCATGCTTCCGCTGGCGATCATGAGCTTCATCGCCATCTTCATTTTCTTCGAGCGGTCCATGGCCATTCGCAAGGCATCCAAGGAGGACAACGACTTCATGGCCAAGCTCAAGGATTACCTGTCGGCGGGCAACCTCGACAGCGCGCGCAACCTCTGTGAGCAGAGCGGCACCCCCATCGCCCGGATGCTGCACAAGGGCATCGCCCGCATCGGCAAGCCGCTCAAAGACATCTCGGCCAGCATCGAGAACGTCGGCAAGCTGGAGATCTACAGCATGGAGAAGAACCTGAGCACCTTGGCGACCATCGCCGGGGCAGCGCCCATGATTGGCTTCCTCGGAACCGTCATCGGCATGGTCAATGTCTTCCTTGACATGGAGAACGCGGGCATGGTTCGTGTGGACGACATTTCGAGCGGCACGAAGCAGGCCATGATCACGACCATCGTCGGCCTCATCGTTGGCATCATCGCTTACATGGCCTACAACCACCTCGTGAGCCGCGTCAGCAAGGTCATCCACAAGATGGAGGCCAGCAGCCTTGAATTCATCGACATCCTCGAGGAACCCGCCCGCTGATGAATCTCGGACAACGCAACCAGGTGCAGGCCGGGGGCAACATGTCCTCGATGACGGACCTTGTGTTCCTGCTGCTCATTTTCTTTGTGATCCTGTCGACGCTCGTGTCCAACGGGGTCAATGTGGACCTGCCGCAGAGCAAAGGGACAAGCAGTGCGAGCTCTCGGCTGACCGTCTCCATCAAGCCCGACGGCACCTACTACCTCAACGGAACGGCCATTGCGCGTTCCGAGATCGAGCCGGCCCTCCGGGTCAAGTTCGCCGATCAGAGCGATCCCGTATTGTACCTCCAAGTGGACCAANCGGTCCCCACCGGCCAGACCGTGGAGGTNATCGGACTCGCCAAGGCGAATGACTGGAAGGTCATGCTCGGTGCTCAACCCACCCGCTGATCGCCCATGTCCCACTTCGACTGGAATGCCCACCAAGCTGAGCAGGAGCGCCGCGAGCGTCGCCGGGCCGCCGTCTTTTCGACGGTGACCTACGCGGTCATCGTGGTGGCGTGCCTGTTCCTCGTGGCCTTCCAAGAAGTGACGCCGCCTCCGGGCGAGCAGTTCGTCGCCGTCGGCGTGGCGGATTTCGGCAACGTCGAAGAAGCCGGCGGGGAGCGCGAGACCGAGACGCCGTCCGAGCGTGTCGAGGAAGTGGTTGAGCAGGAAGTGAGCGAGAGTACGGTNGAGGAAGTCGCCCCGGTGGAAGCCGTGGTGACGGAGGAGGCCAGCGAAGTGGACGTGCCCACCCAGGAAGAAGTCGTCGAGGAGGTGACGGAAGTTGAAGACCCGGATCCCGAGCCTGAAATCTCCCAAGACCTTTCCAACGCCTTGAGCCAGATGTTCAACAACAGCGGCGGCGGCGGGTCGGAAGGCCAGCAACAAGGCGTCGGCAACAGCGGCGCAGAGGACGGCAAAATCGAAGGGGCAGGGGTCGTCTCCGGGGATTTCGGGGACAGTTTCCTCGAGGGGGGNACCATGATTGGGGAACCCAGCCTAGACCGCAAGCCGGATGAGGAAGGGGTGGTCCGCATGAAGATTTACGTGGACAAATCCGGGAAGGTGACCGACGCCCGATTTGACCCGAGCAAGAGCACGACATCGAGCAGTCGCCTGGTGGCCTTGGCCAAGGAGGCGGCCCTGACGGCGCGATTCAGCAGCCACCCTACAAAGCCGACGCGCATCGGCTGGATCCAATTCAACTTCGAGCTGCAATGAGCCCTCGGCCCATGCACCGCATCTGCGGGGTGACGCCCTATGAACTCGGCTAAATGAACTACGTGGAGGTCCTCGACTGGCTCTACGCTCAGCTGCCCATGTTCCAACGGAACGGACCAGCACGTTACCGCATTGACCTCGACAAGACCCGGGCCTTGTGNGCGGCGCTTGGACATCCCGAGGCAGGCTTGCAGGTCGTCCACATCGCGGGAACCAACGGCAAAGGGTCGGTGAGCCATGCTGTGGCGGCGGCGTTGCAGGCCCGGGGCCAAAAAGTGGGCCTGTACACCTCCCCCCACCTCAAGGATCCCCGCGAACGCATCAGAATCGACGGAGCCTGTGTGTCCAAGGAGGCGTTTGTCGCCTTTGTCGTGGACCACATGGACATTTGGGAGGAGCTGCAGCCGAGTTTCTTTGAGCTGATGTTTCTATTGGCCTTGACGGAGTTCCGGGACGCGGATGTTGACGTCGTTGTGCTGGAGACTGGCATGGGTGGTCGTCTCGACTCCACCAACATTTTTGCGGCGCCTCTGGTCACGGCAATCACCTCAATCGGGCTCGACCACCAGCAGTTTCTCGGTCCGGATNTCCGGTCGATTGCCGGCGAAAAAGCAGGGATCCTCAAGGAAGGGGTGCCTTGCGTGCTGGGCATCTTGCCNCCGGAGGCACGCAGCGTCGTTCTCGAGCGCTCCATGCGGTTCGGAGTGGAGGTGTATGACGGATTGCCGGATTCAGCACCGACGGAAGGCCCCATCTGGTTGCAGCGGAATCGCGCCGTGGCGCGCCGCGTGTTGTCGCTCTTGCCGGGTGGGCTGCAGGCCTCGGATGAACCGTTGCTTCAGGCGGGTCCCGCGGCATGGGGACTTTGGGGGAGGTGGCACCAGATCGGCACTGACATCCTGTTGGACTGTGCGCACAACGTCGAAGGCTTGACCGCGACGGGGAATGCGCTGGGTCAACTTGGACGCCCCTTGCGCATTGTCTACGGCACGGTGGCGGACAAGGACGTGCAGGAGGCGTTGGGGTGCTTGCCGGATGCTGTGCACCACCATTGGTGTGCCGCCGATGTGCCACGTGCCATGAAGGTGGCGCGGTTGGCCGAATTGGCGAATGCTTCTGGACGCAAGGGGAGCCAGCATGACAGTGTGGCNGAGGCGGTNAACGCGGCAGTTGACGCGCGACAAGGTTCTGAACTCGTCGTGGTCCTGGGCAGTGTCTTTGCCGTCGGGGAAGCCCTCACGGCACTGGGCGTCTGATCAAGGACAGACGCAGCCAAAGACGCCAAGCAGGATGAGCAGGTCGGTGGTGCCGACGAGGTCGTCGAGATCGAGATCGGCCGGGTGCGGACCGATGTTGCCGAAGTTGGCCAGCATAAATAGAATGTCATCCACGGACTGAACCCCGTCTCCATTGATGTCACCNAGGCATCCACCGTAGGGACCGATTCCACAGGTATTGTTGATGCTGCCGTCGAAGTAGCTGTTGGCCATGTCCACAGCCTGTACGCCGCAGGTCACGCCCATCAGTCGGCCAGGGATGTCGTCCTGTACTGGGTGAATGCCCCCGAAGATGCGAGAGAGGCTGCATTGGTCGGACGCGTCCCGATAAGTGGCCCATTGCAGGGTGACATTCACACTCGGGCCCACCTCGAAGACCAGGAAATCGTCCTGCGGACACTCGAACTCACCCATGCCACCTGGGAAATAGGGGTCGCCCGTGATGGCGGTGAGCACTTCTGCCGCACTTCTGCTGAAGGTGGAGTGGCCGGATACGAATCCGGCAAAAGGAGGTGTCACGAAGGANGGTCGCTGGTATGGCCACCAGTTCTCGGCGAGAATCCAGTCCACGCCGGCGATGTTGCCCGTGGTGTCGATGGGAATGGCCAATCCATCCTCGTCTTCGTAGGTGTCAATGTAGTCGGGCCCTTGCCATGTGAAGAGTTTGACNTTTCCAATGTTCTCTCCTGTATCGCCGGCGAGGTCATCGGTGTCGTCCACAAGTTCGATGTAGCCCGGGCTCAGCGGAATGCCATTCGGGCTGTAGCTCGGGAGGTTGGGGTCGCTGCATTGGCCTTGGTCGGCCATGTAGCGGATGGCGGAAATCGGACGGGTGTAGTCGTAATACCCTTTCACGCTCCACGCGGCAATGGCGGCATCGTGCACGCTGCCTCCAAGGGTGAGGTAAGCCTTGACTTCGTATTCGAGCGGGTCGAGTTCAGTTCCTTCTCCCATCCAATCCCGGGTGAATGCAGGGTGCTCCATTACTTCGTTGAGGATGCTAAACCAGTGTCCGGGTGGTGTCTCGCTGTCCGGCCCATCCGCCCAGAATTCAGCGAGGATGCGGGCATAATCGCCGAGCGGCACCAGCTGCGGTTGATAAGGCAAGCCTGTGTGGGGATTCACATCATGGCCAGTTCCGGCGTCTCCGCCTTCGAAGTAGCTGTAAAAGTCCCCGTAATCGAGGTAGTCGGTCGGCAATTCGGGCGCGTTACCGATGTTGGCAGGGCTGGCATCGATCATCACGCCGTTGAAGGGGTCGTGATGGGACTGCCAGATGCTCACCATTGCAAAATGGTGCTTGTACATGCTATCGGTGGCGGCCGTTTGATCGCCTCCGATGTACACTGGAGCACCCGGATCGAGCCAGGTGGGCCACAATTCGCCATCCCGCTCATACAAGGCCATCTGATCCTCGTCAAGGGCAAAAGGTTCCACCCAACCCCACTCCGGGCTTTGGAAAGGCGGCGCACTTTCGAGCACTTGGCCTGATTGATCTACAAAGCCGTTAATGGCCAAGGGTTGCCAGCGGTTTGGATCCGACACGGTGGGGTTGCCCGGATCGTCCACAACGAGCTGGTCGTTCATCGGTTCATAGTAGGTGTTCGTGTAGTCGAAGGCTTCATTGGCGCCATCCTGAAGGCCATAGGCAATGACTTGTTCGGCGATGTAGTTCCCCAGCGCTGCTGGGGATCCGTTGACGTAGTTGGTGGAAGTCAGGGAAGGGTCGTAGCCCAGCGTGGTGAACAGAGAGTCAAAACGGGCTTGAGAGGTAACGACACCTGGGGAATTGGCATACCGGTGGGTGAGGATGCGGTAAGCGGCGTAGGAAACGGCCTCCTGCCTCGCAACGGGAATGTCCAGAAATGGAAGGATGAACTCTGAAATGCCGTCGAACTCGGCAGTGTAACCACCCAAGGTGTGGCCCAATAACACAGGCTCGGCCACTTCATCATAGGCAGCCCAAGCGTCGTACATGCCGAGGGAAACGTGATACAGATTCCGGGCGTGAATCGGAGGACGGGCAAAGTCGGTGCGGATGCCCTTGAGTTGGGCTTCAATCCATTCGTAAGCGACATCGTGGTCCGATTCCTGTGCGTGGCTGAGTTCAGGTGCAGCCATGACCGCCACCAACAGGGGTATTAATATAAAGTGGGGTCTAAAAGTCATAGTTTCCCGACGAATTTCGTCAATAAAACGACGATGCACTTAA
>NYTZ01000011.1 GCA_002683735.1 Flavobacteriales bacterium | reverse complement strand
GGCCTTGCCTGGCGAGGAGCAGGTTGGTTCCGAAGCCGCGGGCGACCCCGCCAAGAAAGGCCTCCACTGGCAGTCCGCCTTCGCAGAGCAGGTGGGCGAGCAGGGCGGAAGTGGTGGTCTTACCGTGGGTGCCGGCCACTGCGAGAAGCGGCGTATTCCGCGTGATTTGGCCGAGCAATTCTGCGCGTTTCAACACGTCGAATCCCGCACCCCGAAACAAGGCGAACAGGGGGAAATGGTCCGGTACGGCTGGGGTCCGGACGATGGTCCAGCGGTCCGTGCGCCCTGCAGCGAGGTCATCTTGCAAGAGGTCCGGCAACGCGTCAATACGGCCGGTCGTGTCGACGGCCATGCCTTCTGCTTCGAGGGCTTCGGTTAAGGCTGACGGTGTGCGGTCAAATCCTGCGACCGCAGCGCCATGTGCATGGAACCACCGGGCCAGGGCGCTCATGCCGATGCCCCCAATGCCGAGGAAGAACAGGTGTTTCCGGTCCGGATTCACGGGCGGCGGGAGTCGAGAAGGTCCAACACTTCGCGGGCCACTGCGGCGGCAGCGTCCGGGCGGGCGGTGGCCTTCATGGCGCAGGCCATGGTGGCATTGGCCTCGGCGTCCTGGAGCAACTGGGTGACCGCTTGGCCGAGTTGATCCACCACATCGCCGTCCTTGAGCAGGATGGCGCCCCCGCGTTCGACAACGCTGAGGGCATTCTTGGTCTGGTGGTCCTCCGCCACATGGGGGGAGGGGACAAGCAAGGTGGGCTTGCCGACGAGGGCGAGCTCTGCGATGGACATGGCCCCTGCGCGGCTGGCGATCAAGTTGGCAGCGTCATAAGCGAGGTCCATGCGGTCGATGAAGCCCCGAATGGTGAGCAGGGGATCGTCCTGCTGTTTCGTCCAATCGGTTTGGCTGTCGGCATATCGGCCTCCACACTGCCACAGGATTTGGAAGCCGCGTTCGGAGAGGGGCTTGTCTGAGACCAGCTTGCGGACGGCTGCATTCATGCTGGCAGAGCCGAGGCTGCCCCCGAGTACGAGCAGGACCGGCAATTCGGGATTGAGGCCGAAGTGATGTCGCGCTTCTTGGCCGTCGTGCGTGGTGCCGTCGGCGGGGGCCAACCGTTGCAGGATGCCGGCGCGCAAGGGGTTGCCGGTTTCGACGATGCGGTCCGCTGGGAACCAGCGCTCGAGGCCTGGAAAGCCTGCACAGACGCGGTCCACTCTTTTGGCGAGCAGCCGGTTGGTGATGCCAGGGAATCCATTTTGCTCCTGGATGACCGTGGGGATTCCAGCCCGGGCAGCGGCCCATAGCAGAGGGCCGCTGGCGAAGCCGCCGACCCCGATGGCCACGTCGGGCTGGAAACGGCGGATGATGCGGCGCGACAATTGGAGGGAGCGCAACAGTCGGAACGGAAACCGCAGGTTGCGCCAAGAGAGCTTGCGGTCGATTCCGGTGATGGGCAGGCCGGTGATGGTGTAGCCCGCGGCGGGAATTCGCTCCATTTCCATGCGGCTCCGTGCTCCGACGAATTCGATGACGGCATCCGGCTTCTGGGTTTGCAAGGCTTCGGCAATGGCGATTGCGGGATGGATGTGGCCGCCAGTGCCGCCGCCGGAGATGAGCACGCGCAGAGGGGCTTCAGCCATGGGAGTGCCGAGGTTGGAGTGGACGGGCATGTCGTGGGCCGTCCCCCTCGTCGATCGGTGCCGTGGCATCGGGGTCGTCGAGCGAGCGGCTGACGGCGAGGATCATGCCGAGCGCGGCGCAGGTGAACAGGATGGAGGTGCCGCCCATCGACACGAGGGGCAGGGGCTGTCCCGTCATGGGAAGCAGCTTCACGGCGACGCCCATGTTGACCATGGCCTGCAGGATGAGCATGAGGCCGAGGCCGATGGCGAGCAAACTGCCGAATGGACGGCGGCACCGGGTGCCGATGCGGATGGTGCGGGAAAAGAGAATGAGGTACAGCAGGACGAGGCCGAATCCGCCGACCAACAATCCCCATTCTTCGATGATGAAGGCGTAGATCATGTCGGCATAGGCCACCGGCATGGCGTTCCGGCTCACGCCGGAGCCAGGCCCGTGCGGTAGCAATCCCCCTTCGTGGATGGCTTGCAGGGCAAAATCGATTTGGGTGCTGTCCGATCCGCCTTCGCCCCCAAGGAATCCGATGGTGCGGGCCACCCATGTGCCGAAGCGGGGGAACAGACCAGGGGCCGCGGCGCCCAGTAGGGCAACCGCCAGGACGCCACCCAGGCCAATACACGCGGTGATGAGCAGGTTGCGGGGGGAGACACCACCGATGACCATGAGCAGGAAACAGACGACGGCCAAGAGTGCGGCGGTGGAGAAGTCGGCCGGCAGGATGAGGACACACGTCAGGCCGATGTAGGCCACCATGGGCTGGACCCCCTTGTACCAATCGTGCAGGAACAGCCGGTTGCGGTCCAGCATACGGGCGACATAGGCGACGAGGGCCACCTTGGCCATGTCCGAGGGTTGGAACCGCACACCGGCGATGTCGACCCATCGTTTGGCATCATTGACCTCGGACCCCACCAATAGCGCCATGAGCAGCAGCGCCATCGCGATGTGGATGCCGAGTTGGCTGAGTCGGGAGAACCAGGCAAACGGGAGGTTGTGCACGACCCACATGAACCCGAGCCCGATTCCGAGGAGGGCGACGTGTCGAATGAGCACGCTGACGCTGTCTCCCCCGGCTTTCCAAGCCAGGGTGGCGCGCGCGGAGTACACGCTCACCGTGGAGGTGAGCACCAACAGGAATACCACCACCCAGATGACGCGGTCGCCCTGGATGCGTTCGGACAGGAAGTCGGTCAGCCCTCCGGTCATGGCTCAGAGGGAGCGCACACCGTCCTTGAAGCGAAGGCCGCGCTCCTCATAGGAGGAGAAGAGGTCAAAGCTGGCGCAGGCGGGAGACAGGAGAACGGCGTCGCCGGGTTTGGCCACATTGTAACCGAGGATGGCGGCTTCTTCCGCGCACTCGACTTCGAAGATGCGGGTAACGGCGGTGCCGAAGGCCTTCTTGAGCTTGGCGTTGTCCTTGCCGAGGCAGATCAGCGTGTGGACCTTTTCGCCCACGAGCGGAATCAGTTCGTTGTAGTCGTTGCCCTTGTCCACGCCACCGGCAATCCAGACGGTGGGGCGGGTCATGCTGTCTAGGGCGTACCAAGCGGCGTTGACGTTGGTGGCCTTGCTGTCGTTGATGAAGCGGATGCCATTGACATCGCTGACACGCTCGAGGCGATGCTCGATGTTGCGGAAGTGCTGCAGGCCTTCGCGAAGGTCAGNGTCCTTCAAGTCGAACAGACGGGCGGCCACGCCAGCCGCCATAGAGTTGTAGAGGTTGTGTTTGCCTTGCAGGGCGAGTTCCTGAATGCTCATGGTCAGGGGGGGATTGGTGAAGGTGAATCGTTGTGTATCGAGAGAATNGGCGGCACCAGTGCCGGCTTTCACCGCGGGGTTCGCGGAAAAGGCATGCACGGTGGCNGCGGTGGTTCGGCGCGCCCGAAGGGCGGACAGACCGGGGTCGTCAGCGTTGACGATGAGGTGGTCGTCGGCCGTCTGGCGCGACGTGATGTTCCATTTGGCGTCCCCGTATCCGTCGACATTGCCATGGCGGTCGAGATGGTCCGGGGTGAGGTTTAGAAGGAGGGCGACGTCTGGTCGGAAGTCGGTGGTGTCCTCGAGCTGGAAGCTGGAGGCCTCCACGACCCAGATGTCGCGGTCGCCCTCGGGGCGCATTCGGGCGTCCGCCACGGCACCGGCGAAGCTGTCGCCGATGTTGCCGGCGCATCCGGCGTCCAGCCCGCCTTGGACGAGCAAGTGGTGCAAGAGGCCGGTGGTCGTGGTCTTGCCGTTGGTGCCGGTCACGGCGGCGATGCGGCCGGTTGTGTGGCGGGCGGCGAATTCGAGTTCGCCGATGACCTCGATGCCGGCTTCGCGGGCCCATTGGACGGCCGGGGCCGTCGGGGGGATGCCGGGCGACTTCACGATCAGGTCACTTGCGGACAGGGCCGCGCGGTCGTGTCCGCCTTCTTCCAGCGCCACGCCGAGATCGGTGAGCCGTTGTTTGCGTGTGGTGTCCACCGTTCCTGCGTCGCTCACCCGGCAGGACAAGCCGAGGCTGTGGCACAACTTGGCTGCACCTTCGCCGCTCTCGCCGGCTCCGAGGATGGTGACGCGGTCGTACATCAGCGGACCTTGAGGGTGACGATGGTGACGACGGCCAGAAGGATGCCGACGATCCAGAAGCGGGCGGTAATCTTGCTCTCCGGCATGCCGCCCTTCTGGTAGTGGTGGTGAAGGGGTGACATCCGGAAAATCCGCCGGCCCTCGCCGTATTTCTTCTTGGTGTGCCGGAACCACGCGACCTGCATCACGACGCTGAGGTTCTCGATGAGGAAAATCCCGCAGAGCACTGGGATCAAAAGCTCCTTGCGGATGGCGATGGCGAACGTGGCGATGATGCCACCGAGTGCAAGGCTGCCGGTGTCGCCCATGAAGACTTGGGCCGGGAAGGCATTGTACCAGAGGAAGCCCACGCAGGCGCCGACAAAAGCGGCGATGAACACTACAAGTTCCCCGCTGTCTGGGATGAACAGCACGTTGAGGTATTCGCTGAAGACCGCGTTGCCCGAGACATAAGCCAGGATGGCGAGGGTCAAACCGATGATGGCGCTGGTGCCGGTCGCCAAGCCGTCGATGCCGTCCGTCAGGTTGGCGCCATTGGAGACGGCGGTCACGATGAAGACGACGATGAGGGCGAAGACCGCAAATTGGGCCCAAGGGGAATCCGTGGCCCAGTCCGTCAGCCGGGCATAATTGAATTCGTTGTCCTTGACGAAGGGGATGGTCGTCTTCAGAGACCGGCGCTCGACACGCACCCAGCCATCCCCATCGGTGTCCTCGACGCCCTGTGCGATGGCTTCGGCCGTCGTGACCGGGACGGCTTCCTTGACCCGCACTTGGGGGCTCCAGAAGAGCATGGCGGCCACGAGCAGGCTCGCGGCAATCTGGCCGACCACCTTGAACTTTCCGGCGAGGCCTTCCTTGTTCTTCATGAAGACCTTGATGTAGTCGTCGATGAAGCCGATGCCGCCGAGCAACACCGTCACCAGCAGCATGCATTGGATGTAGATGTTGGTCAGGTCAGCGAGCAGGAGGGTCGGAACGAGGATGGCGCTCAGGATGATGATGCCACCCATGGTCGGGGTTCCCTGCTTTTGCATTTGTCCCTCGAGCCCGAGGTCACGGACGATTTCCCCCACCTGCTTCAGTTGCAGCCACTCGATGATGCGCTTGCCGAGCAGGATGGAGACCAGCAGGGACAACAGCGNGGCACCGGCTGCTCGGAAGCTGATGTACTGGAACAGCCCTGCACCCGGGAAGTCCGCAATCTGCTGGAGGTGGTCGAAGAGGTGGTACAGCATCGATCAGCGGGTGAGGGCGTTGAGGGACTCGGCGAGGACGGCCACGTCGTCGAACGGCAACTTTTCGCCGGCGATCTCCTGGTACTTCTCGTGGCCTTTGCCCGCGACGACGATGACATCGCCGGGACGGGCCTGCATGCAAGCGGTGCGGATGGCTTCGGCCCGGTCGNTGTTGGNGGTCACCTTGCGCACCTGAATGGGGTCCAGCCCGGCGCGCATGTCCGCGAGGATGGCGTTGGGATCTTCACTTCTGGGGTTGTCCGAGGTCAGGATGACGAGGTCGGCGAGGTCGGCGGCGGCCTGCGCCATGATGGGGCGCTTGGTGCGGTCCCGATCTCCCCCACATCCCACGATGCAGAGGATGCGGGACTCGCCTTGGGCTCCGGTCATCGGNCCTGCGGTCCGGACGGCACGGAGGGTGTTGAGGACTTTGCGAAGGGCGTCCGGCGTGTGGGCGTAGTCGACGATGGCGTGGATGTCGCCCTGCCCCCCGCGGACCTGCTGCATGCGGCCGGCAGGTGCATCGAGCAGGGACAGGTGGGTGAGCGTATCCATCCTGTTCCAGCCGAGTTCGCGGGCGACAGCGAAGACGGCCGTCAGGTTGGCGGCGTTGAAGTCCCCGATGAGCCGGGTGTAGAGGTCCTGACCATCGAGGTGCAGCTGAAGTCCGCCGAGGCCGTTCTCGACGATGCGGGATTTGTGGTCGGCGACCTGCTGCGTGCCATAGGTCACGACCCGGGCCCGGGTGCCTTGCACCATGGTGTCGCCATGCCGGGCATCGGCGTTGGTGAGGGCGAATGCGGTGGCGGGAAGCCCGTCGAACAGGGATTTCTTGGCGCCGATGTAGGCGTTGAAGTCGCCGTGGTAATCGAGGTGGTCNTGGGTGATGTTGGTGAACACCGCGCCTGTCAAAGGCGTTCCGGCCAAGCGGTGTTGGTCCAGCGCGTGGGAGCTGGCCTCCATGAAGCAGTGCGTGCAGCCTGCGTCAAGCATGTCCGCAAACAGCTGTTGCAAGCCGACGGGATCAGGCGTGGTGTGGGTGGCGGGCACCACCTGGTCCACGATGCGGTTCTCCACGGTGCTGACCAGGCCTGCTTTGCGGTCAAACATTCGGGCGAGTCGGTGCAACAGGGTGGCCACCGTGGTTTTGCCGTTGGTGCCGGTGATGGCGACAATTTTGAGGCGCTCCCCGGGGTTGTTGTGGAAGTTGGCAGCCAGATGACCGAGGGCTTCACGGCTGTTTTCGACCTGGATGTAGACCACCTGGTTCGTGCGGGTGTCTTCGTCCGGCATCCGCTCGCACACCACGGCTGCGGCCCCTGCGCGTATGGCCGCCTCAATGTGGTCGTGTCCGTCAAACGCGCCGCCCCGGATGGCCACGAAGCAGCCGAAGGGCTTGACCTNTCGGCTGTCGGCCACCACCGATTCCACAGCGATGTGGGTGGATCCGGCGACTTCCGAGATGCGCGCTCCGTAGAGGATGTCCTTCAGAATCTTCATGAGAGTTCGAGCAGGATGGTTTGGCCATCGCGGGGGTCGGTACCCGGAGCAATGCTTTGGCGGCGAACCGTCCCGCGGCCTTCGATGCTGACTTGCAGCCCCCGACGCTCGAGCAATTGGATGGCGTCGCGAAGGGACATGCCGCGCACGTCGGGGACGGCGGTTTCTGGAATCTTGCGGGAGGTCAACGTCACCANNGCGTCGCCAGTCTTGGCGGCCACGTGGGTGGGGGCGTCATTATCGCCGACGGTATCCAGCAGGAAGGGCACGCCCAGTTCGGCGTAAAGGGCCTTCAAGGTGTTCCAATCGCCGTTCATGGAGACGGGGAGCCTGGGCNTCTCTGCGAGTTGCACGCCTTCCTGATCGGAGAGTTCAGGGCGNGTGCCATAGAGGTGGTCGGCCACGGCACGGAACACCGGTGCGGCCACTACGCCACCGTAGTAGCCATGCTTTGTCGGACGTTGGACGACGACCGCGATGGTGTACGCCGGGCTATCAGCGGGGAAGTAGCCCACAAAGGATCCGCGGTGCCCCTTGTAGCCTCCTCCGGGCTGGCTTGCGCGTGCGGTGCCGGTTTTGCCCGCCACGCGGTAGGGGCGGTTGCGGAAGATGTCCTCTGCTGTTCCGTGTCCACCTGGCAGACAGACGAGTTCCATCATGTTTTGCAGCGCGGTGAGGGTGGGCCGGCTGGCAATGCGCTCCTGAAGGACGTGGACCGGGAAGGCCTCGGCCACATTCGGTCCGTCGAGTAGGGCGTCTGCGAAGCGCGGTCGAATGAGCCGGCCGTCTGCAGCGATGGCGTTGTAGAATGCGGCCGTCTGGAGCGGGGTCATGGTTACCTCGTAGCCGATGGACATGGAGGTGATGGAGCAAGCGCTCCAGGTGCGCTCCTTTGTGGTTTTGTGTACGTTGGGTGTGCCTTCACCGGCGAGTTCCACGCCTAGTTTCCGGCCGATGCCCATGTCTTCGAGGGCGTCGAGCCATTCCTGTGGGTCATGGGCGAACACCTGTTGGACGGCTTTGGCGGTGCCCACGTTGGAGCTCCGCTCGAATACTTCTTCCAGTCGGAGGGGGCCATATCCGCCTTGTGGGTGGCTCGTGTCGGTCATCCGCGCGCAGCCGCGGGAGGGCTTGTAAGCGCCGTCACCGGTGTCAATGGTGTCGGTGGGTTGGATCAATCCCGTCTCCAGCATGGCCATGAGGCTGGCCAGCTTGAAGGTGGAGCCGGGTTCCACGGCGGATCCAAGGGCGTAGTTGTAGCTCTCGCTGCAGGTGCCGCTCTCGGCGTCACGTGTGAGGTTGGCGATGGCGACCACGTTTCCCGTGGCGACTTCGAGGACCACCGCGCACCCCCACTCGGCTTCGTGGTGATTCAGTTGGACGCGGAGGGCGTCCGAGGCCACGTCTTGGGTGCGGAGGTCGAGTGTGGTTCGTACATCGAGGCCGGGCTCCGGAGCGCGGACAAAGTCGTCGCTGGCGGGAATCCAATAGTTGCCGTGGATTCGGCGCATCCAGCGCTCGCCGGCGCGGCCGGACAGGACCGAGTCGTAGGCGGCCTCGATGCCCACGCTGTTGCCCTCCGGACGGTGCAAACCGATTGTACGGTTGGCGAGTGGGCTGAAGGGCTTGTCGCGTCGCGGCTTCTCATTGAACATGAAACCGGACCGGTTCTGGCTCCGTCCCCCAATCCAAGGGAAGGCCTCCACCGCCTGGCGACGGTCCCATTCTATGTTGCGTGCGACGGGCACATAGCGGCTCGCGCCGGTGCGGTGGGCATCGAGGAGGAAACCCCTCCATTCACCGGCGTTGCGCTTGCCGAATTCCTTGGCGCAAGCGGCGGCCAACCCCGGGAGTTCGTTGAGGAATTCGGTTTTTTCCTTTTCCGTGTCAATGACTGTAGGGTCCCAGTGCAGGTCAAAGCGCGGCACACTGGCTGCGAGCAGGTGGCCTTCCGCGGAGAGGATGCGGCCCCGCTCCGGCTCGATGGTGCGCAATTGCGGCAGCATTGCGTTGCCCGCCGCATGCTGGGGGTCCAGCTGGACCATGGCGATGCGGGTGACAATGGCGAGGCCGAAAACGGCAAAGGCGATGAACATCACCCAGGCCCGGGAGGCAATGTGCTGGGTGCGGCTCATGGGGTGGTGGCGTCGGGAAGCAGGGTGGGCGGCGTGTCCGGCGCGGCGAGGTCGATATCGGCCATTGCCTCGTCGAGCCGGCTTCGCTGCAATTGGGATTCGAATCGGCCCCGCAGTGCCTGCTCGTGATGACGCAGGTTGCGGAGTTCCTTGCGGCCTTCCTTGATGGCACGCTCGTCGTATTCATACCGGTACTGCAGGAAGATGTAGCCGATGAAGAGCAGGCCGAGGAAGGCGGCAAAAGGCAGGTGGCGGATCACGTCGGGTGCGCCGAGCCATTCGCCGGTCAAGGAGCGGCGCAGCGGGGCGAAGGTGCGTTGGAGCAGTCCGCCAAGCGGATTGGGGCGACGCTGGCGCGGTGTGCGCTTGGTGCTTTTTTGTCCCTGTGNTTCCAGCGGTTTGACGTGGCCACGGGCGGACTTCGCTTTCCGGCGGACCGGAGCCTCCGGGACCACGTTCATGGCGCGCTGTTCCTCCGGGGTCATCCGGCGGTTGGCCTTGCGGACCGCGCCCTTGCCCTTCCGGGCTTCTTTTTTGCTGCGCTTCCGGATCATGCGGCCAGGGTGTTGCGGGCAGCAACCCGGAGTCGGGCGCTGCGCGAGCGGGGGTTGCGGACCACTTCGTCGTCGTCGGCGACAATGGCTTTGCCGGTGACTTTGTCGAAGGGGACCAAGGCCCGGCCGTGGAAGTCTTTTTGGATGTCACCTTCGAGGTTGCCTGCGCGCATGAATCGCTTGACCATGCGGTCTTCGAGGCTGTGGTAGCTGATGACCGCGAGCCGTCCGCCCGGGGCAAGCAGTTGGAGGCTGGCCTTGAGGAGGTCGGAGAGGGCGCCCAGTTCGTCGTTGACGGCGATGCGCAACGCCTGGAATGCTTGGGCGAGGTACTGGTTTCGCTTGTTGTGCGGGGCCAATGGGGTCAGCACATCTTGGAGCCAGCGTGTGGACAGAAGTCCTTGTGGCGGCTCTTGCANTGCATTTGTGATGGCCCGTGCAGCCTTGTGGGGTTGGGAGAGTTCTCCGTAGCGGCGGAAGATCTGGGTGAGCTCGCCGGCTTCAATGCGGCGGAGGAGGGCTTCGGCCCCTTCGCCAAGGCGGGGGTCCATTCGCATGTCGAGGTCGCCGTCGCCGCGGATGCTGAATCCGCGATCTTCGGCATCGAACTGGTGGGAGCTGACGCCGAGGTCGGCGAGGATGCCGTCCACTTGTTTCACGCCATGGAGGCGGAGGAANTTGGAGGCGAAGCGAAAGTTCTCCTGGATGAGCTGGAAACGGGGGTCGTTCGGAACGTTGTTGGCCGCATCCGGGTCGCAGTCGAAGCCGAAGATGCGGCCGTCCGGTCCGAGCCGGTCAAGGATCCCTCGGCTGTGTCCTCCGCCACCAAACGTACAGTCCACGTAGGTTCCGCCGGGCTGCAGGGCCAATCCGTCGAGGGAGGCGTTAAACAGCACGGGGACGTGGTAGGTGGGGGTCATCAGTTGTGCGCTGCGTCGTTGGCGTTCCGGCCGGGATCGATGTCCTGGCGCACTTTTTCGGCGAGGGCGCCGAAGTCGAAATCGTCCTCTTCCCCGAGGACTTGCTCCTCGAAGCGGGCCTTGGACCACACTTCGATCTTCTCGCCGAGTCCCGTGACCACGCAGTCACCGGCTTGGCCGGACTCCAGCCCGGCGTGGCTGAGCAAGGCCGCAGGGACCAGAAGGCGTCCTGCGCTGTCGACCTCCACGAGGGTGGCGCCCTTCATGAATTTCCGCTGGAACAGCTGGTGGCTGCGGTCATAGCGGCTTAAGCGCGACATCTCCGCATTGACCTTGTCCCATTCCGGCTTGGGGTAGATGATCAGGCACCCCTCGAAAATGTCGCGGTTGACTACCAAACCATCGTGCAGCACTCGGTCTAACTGCTTCCGCAGTTTGGCCGGGAAGCTGACGCGTCCCTTGGCGTCGATCCGACAGTGGTATTCCCCGAGGAGGTTGAGCATGATTCAATGGGCACTTGCCCATCCAAAAGTAGCCGCTTTCTCCCACGAATTCCCACTGAGTACCACAATCTGACACTTTGTTGAAAAAGTCATGCCATACGGCCTTGGGGAAAACCTGAATAAAAACCTATAAACTCTTGTATTTAAGTGTTTTGAGTCAGGGTATTCCGTCAATTTTGGCAGGTGGGAGATTGTGGGGTGTTGATGGCCTTCAACAATTTCTGGGGGCGGGGTTGTCCACAGAATCCACTTCATTGAGCCCTGCGGCGAACCCGGACNNGGGGTGCCTTGTCCCTTTCTTTGTTCAATACGCCCATGGAACAGGATCTGATTACTTCCGGCGATTTCCGCTACGTCCAAAGCGCAGAAGAAGGCACGCCCCTCGTATTGCTGCACGGACTCTTCGGGGCGCTCAGCAACTTCGAGCACCTCTTTGCCCATTTTGCCGGCAAGGCACGGGTCATCATCCCGATGTTGCCGTTGTACGACCTCCCGCTGGCGACGACCAGCGCCAAGACCTTGTGNAAGCACGTCGAGAAATTCATCGACCACCTTGGCCTAGAGAAGGTCCACCTGCTCGGCAACTCGCTCGGAGGCCATGTGGGACTCATCTACACCAAGCGCAACCCTGACCGCGTCGCCTCACTGACGCTGACGGCGAGCAGTGGCCTTTATGAGAATGCGTTCGGCAGCAGCTTTCCTCGACGCGAGGACAAGGAGTTCATCCGCGCCAAGGTGGGCGAGACATTCTTCGATCCTAAGCACGCCACGCCGGATCTCGTGGACGAGTGCTTTGCCATCGTCAATGACCGCAACCGGGTGTTGCGCATCCTGGCCATCGCCAAGAGTGCCATCCGCCACAACATGGCCAAGGACTTGCCTGCCATGAAGCAGCCGACTTGTCTCATATGGGGGCACAACGACACCATCACTCCGCCGGAGGTGGCCGAAGAGTTCAATACGCTGCTGCCGGATGCCGACCTTTATTGGATCGACGAGTGTGGCCACGCGCCGATGATGGAGCACCCGGAGCCGTTCAACCGCATCTTGTCCGACTGGTATGAGCGCCGCGGAATACTCGGTTGACGATCCGCAGTTTGTCAAGTCGAGCGCCAAGCGGCAGGAATGCCCCAAAGCGGATCGGCCTGAATACGCCTTCATCGGGCGTTCCAACGTCGGAAAGAGCTCGCTGATCAACATGCTCACCGGACGTCGCGCCTTGGCCAAGACCAGCTCTACCCCAGGGAAGACGCAGCTCCTCAATCACTTCTCGATGAGCACGGCCGGGCGCGAGTGGTTCCTTGTCGACCTGCCGGGAATTGGTTACGCCAAGGTGTCCAAGAAGGACCGTAAGTCCTGGGAGAGGACGTCCAAGGAATACCTCACCAAGCGCGAAAACCTGATGTGCATCATGATGCTCATCGACTCGCGACTGCCTCCGCAGAAAATTGACCTCGACTTCATGGTGTGGATGGCTGAGAATGGATTGTCGTTCGCCATGATCTTCACCAAGGTGGACAAGCTCACCATCGCCGAACGGGAGGCATTTTTGCCACGCTACAAGGAGCGGATGCTGAAGCAATGGGCGACCATGCCGCCGCATTTTGTGACCTCTTCCGAGAAAGGCGATGGCCGTCAGGAGGTCCTCGGCTTCATCGCCCAGACCAACCCGATCTACCGGAAGCCGCCAGAGGAAGAGGTGTGATCAGCCTGCTGCGGGTCCCACACCAATGCGTTCGGCGAGCTCGGAAGTGAACCCGCGAATGGCCCCGGCCGCACGTTCGTCCTGGGTGGACCGCTCGAGTGCATCTGCCAACGTCATCATGGACTGACACACGAAGACCTTCATCTCTTCCACCGTCATGTCCTTGTCCCAGAGGTCGATGCTCAGGGCTTCCTTTCCGTTCCAGACGCTCAAGGCAAACGCCTTGGCTTCGGCATTGGAGATTCCGGCGTCGCTGGCCGACCAGCGGATGGCGGTCGGAACCTTGTTGTCGTCGGTGGTGACTTCCAATCGGATTTTGGAGGAGCGGGAATCGGCCATGGGTGCAAGTTCGCCTTCCGCGCTCAACTGCCGGGTCGATAGGCCTGCAAAAACGGAAGCACGTCCTTCTGTGTCATCAGGCCGGGCAGGGTGGTGTTGGCCTGGCGGGCCATGTAGTCCTCTACCCATCGGAGGCCCATGTACCACCCCAGACGGTCCGGGCTGTCCTGGGGGACATCGCCAGCCTTGGTGAACGGGGCGTCGGCCACCCACCTCTGGATGTCCATTCTCCGCCGGGTGTACAGGTGTTCTTCTTGCCTCAGCTCGGACCAGATTTGGCGTTCGTGATCCTCCGCCCAGCGCCATTCCTCTTCCGTCCAATCGAGCAGGTCATGGGGGGCGACATCCGGAGCCAAGCACCGCGCCAGGTACAAGACCTTGCCCCAGTACAGGAGTTCTTCTGACAGCCGGCCATTGCGGTCGTAGTGCGCGTTCTGGAAATGGACCAGGAGCCAGCCGCGCAAGGCGTCTCCCACAAGGTGTTTCGGTACCATGCGATCCTGTATGTACCGCGGGTAGATCTGGACGGGCAGGCCCCGTACGGCTGGATGGTCCGCGCCAATAAAGAACTCGCATCCGACGAGGAGCAATTCGTCAGTGGGGTAGACGCTGTAGTTGTAGCCAGTGTATGCGAAGTCCAGCGCCGGGACGGGGGCGTCCGGGAAATGAACCCGCCATCGCCCGAAGGCATCACCCAGCAAGCGCTCGGCTTCATCCAAGGTTCCGCTTTGAAGCAGAGCGCTGTCAATGCCCGCCGTGGCTACGCGCGTGCCGTCGAAGGCGGTAAAGCCTGCCCATGCGGTATCGAGGGTTTGGCGCTCCGCTTCGGATTTCGGGGGCCAGGGGCCGAGTTGCAGGATGTCTTCGAGCAGGACCCTCCGTGCGGGGTCTGGACTGGTCGTTTCCGGGAGGGGGGTGCGTTGGAGGGCGTCATTCAACGACCGGGTTGTCATCGGGCGCGGACCCAAAGGCTCTGAGGCGAAACGGCCGTAGTCGCCTCGGTTCGTCTCGCATCCGCTGAGCATTGCGCAGAGCGCGAGCATGAGAAGGGCATTGCGGGAATGGAGTGGGGCCATCGTGGGCGCAAAAATGAAGGGCGAAGGTTGGGCAGGTTGAGAATCGGCATGCAATTTGCCGACCGTAGGCCGTTCGTTTGCATACGCCCATGATTCGCCAATTCTCCTTGCCCCTGATCGGGGCCCTCCTTCTGCTCTCCTTCGATGCCCTTGCACAGCCTGTGAACGGTGATTCCCGCCCGGGTCGTGCGCGCTACGAGGAACCGAAATTCCGAATGGGCCTTCATTTCCTGCCGTCCGTGGGGTGGCTGGATGCCCGTGACCAATTCACGGTGACCAATGGTTCGGTGACGCGTTTTGGCTTCGGCTTCACGGCCGACATCATGTTTGCCGACAACTACGCCATTGGCACCGGCATCAACGTCTTTCGAAACGGCGGGTGTTTGACGGTGATCGATCGGGTGACCGGATCTCCCGTCGACTTGGCCAATGATTCTTCCGAATACCTCGTCCAGCGCGAGCGGAAGCTGACCCAACATTGGGTGGAGTTGCCAGTGACCTTCAAGTTCCGCACCCGGGAGATCGGCCACATCACGTATTGGGGTCAGTTCGGTCTGGGCTTGGGATTGAACCTTCGGGCCACGGCGGATGATCGACTGGATTACCGTTACCGAAACGATGGGGGCAGCAATCCCTTATGGGTAGAGGAATCGCTCATTCAGGAAGAAGTCGAATTCAAGGATGTGCCAGTGGAGAGCGAGGTGGCGCTGATCCGGGCCGCGATGATTTTGGGGCTTGGCATCGAGTACAACCTCAGCGGCAAGACGGCCTTGTTGGTAGGGGCCACGTTCAACAATGGCCTCGTCAACGTCGCGAACAAGGGAAACTTCGGGCCCGACCGCACCGAAGAGCACATCCGGCCAGCCTTGGACGGTTCACTGGATCCGGCCATTTTGGAAGCGCCCGATCCGGGCTACGATATGAAGATGGTCGACAATGCGATCCTTCTGAGTCTCGGATTGTTATTCTGACATGGCCCTCTGTTCTTCCCGCACCCTCCACGCCGCCGCGGCTGCCGACCACATTGGTCGCTGGATGACCGACTACATCGATCGATCCGGCTTGGACGGCTGGGTGGTCGGGGTCAGTGGAGGCATTGATTCTGCCGTGACGTCCACACTGGCCGCTCGAACTGGCCGCCAGACGACGCTCTTGCGCATGCCCATCCACCAGGCCGCCGATCAGGACCAGCGCGGGGCGGATCACATCGCGTGGCTGGCGTCCGAATTTGACAACGTCTCCTCGCTGGTCGTGGACCTCACGCCGTCATTCGATGGCCTGTCCGATGCCCTGGCCGGGGCGTCCGGCGCGCCGTTTGGCGGGTTGTCCCTGGCCAATGCACGCGCGCGGTTGCGGATGACGACGCTCTATGCGGTGGCGGCCGAACGCCGTGCCCTCGTGGCNGGTACNGGCAACAANGTCGAGGACTTCGGGGTGGGNTTCTACACNAAGTACGGNGACGGAGGNGTGGACCTTAGTCCCATTGCCGANTTGCTGAAGAACGAGGTTTACGCCGTNGGACGCGCCCTCGGGGTGGNAGANGCCATCCTGAATGCCNCGCCCACCGATGGGCTGTGGGGCGATGATCGGACGGACGAGGATCAGCTCGGAGCGACCTACGATGAGCTCGAGTGGGCCATGGAACAGGTGGCTGCCGGTCGGGTTGTCGACGCCTTCGATTCAGGTTCCCGTGAGGCAGTTGTTCTGGAGATCTTCCTCCGACACCAGCGGACCAATCGACACAAGATGGATCCCATCCCGGTTTGCTCTATTCCGGCCCATTTGTTCAGCTGAAGATTCCCCTAATCTTCTGAGCCTTTAGTTGTAGCAGTCCGTGAGAAATCGCCCTTGTTCACGGAATTCTTGGAGCGTCCCGAGCTTTTCTTCCTCCAATGCGTCTTGGAGGATGATTTCAATGTCGTGCTGCATCTGCAAGGCACCGCAAATCATGATGGTGCCTCCTTCTGCAAGATTGTGGGCCAGTTTGATCCGGTCACGTTTGACTCGTTCTTGAATGCGTTGCTTCATGCCTTCTTGGGAGTGGGAAACNTCAAAGTGCGCCATGCCCGGGCGTGACTTTGCCCTTTCAAAGTCTGCTTCAAANAGCGATTCCTCCTCCTGACTGCGGCAACCCCAGTAGAAGTGGACGGGACACCTTTCGTTCGTTGCTTCGAGTATTCCCATAAATGGGCCAATCCCTGTTCCGTTGGAAATGAGCGTGCACGTTTGGCTGTCTTGAGGCATGTAAAATGCCGGATTCGTTGCCAATCGAGCGTCGATCGTGTTGTTTNCATCCAACTTGCCCATTTGCTTCGAGCAGATGCCTTCTGAATGCACTTTGAAGACGATCGAGTAGGTTCCATCCTGCATTTTGGAGAGGGAGTACAGGCGCTCTTTGGCTTCGTCACCGGGTCGAATTCCGATATGGTCTCCTGAGCGTCCGTCGAATGTGTCGTCTGCAACGATGCTCCATCGAATCAGGTCGTTGACCCGTTGGATTTTGCTGACTTGAAGGGTGTGCTTGTGCTCGTCAACCTCAATGTTGTCTCCCACATTNAAGCCGGATCGTTCGCCCCAGGCCTTTGTCCAATTCTCAAAATCTACCCAAGAGCCGCTGTCCACAGTATGATATGGAAGGGTGTTGTTGACCCAGTTTAGGGTTTGCAAATGCTGAAACAGGTCAGATCCAAACTTGGCGAAGTCTGGATAGATGCGAGACCCAAATCCCAGTACGGACGCTTGGATTTTTTGGCCTGAGGAGACGCNGTCAAGGACTGTCTTGAACTCGGAAGCATTGGCGGGGGGCTCGCCATAGCCTGTGGTGGCCGCCATGAAAATGACGTGTTCGAGTTCTTCGTGTGGCTCAAAGTCATTGATGGCAGCAATGTGAATCCCCACATCAAGATTGGCGAGGTTCTTTTTAAAAGCCTCTGCAAAATTCCAAGTGCTTCCAGTTTGCGACGCAATCAAGATGTGAATTGCACAATCTTCGGCTGGCGCTCTTTTGGTGCTGTTTGGTTTGACCCGTTCATAGACAATCCGGAAACCGGACCAGGAGAAATAGAGGAGGCCTAACGCCGTCAATATCAAAATGATGGACCACAGAACTGAACCTTCTCCTGTGTGCAGTGGGGCAGCAATTCCATGAATGACATCAACGAGGGTGTGGGGAGTGGTCGCGAGAACCTGGCCATTGTAGGGGTGCAGTGTGAACTCTGCGTGTGTGGTTTCAAGCAAAAAGGGTTCGTCTATATCATCGAAGACTGGAAATCGAAGAGCGCGGATTTCACAGATGGGAGTGGATTTGAAAATGTCAAACTCGTGTGTCTCAAGTCTAGATGAAGGGGCGCTTTGGGCGATTTGGTTTTGACCAGTGGGCCCGGGTTCGAATTCGGAAAATCGCTCGATCGAGAGTGCGATCGCGGAGACCGCACACATCAACGTAGGTAAGAGAAGAAGAACGCCTCCCCAGCTGTGGCTGTATTGAACAGCGTTTCGGAAAGGAATCTTTAGAGAAGGCCGCTTTTCATTGATTTGGNCCACGATGAATAAGCCGCTGATGGAAATCAGCAAAAGCAAAACAGTACTGATTGCGACGATGATTCGTCCGGGGGTTTTGAAGAAAAGTGATCGGTGAAGGCTTTTGCACCATTTCACCCAATCCGGTTCCGAAGAGACGGTGCGGAGTGGGTGGCCGGTTTCAGGGTTGGCAATGAAATGCGCCATTTTTCCGTCTTTCATGAGAGCATTGACCAAGATTCGGCATTGTTTGTCCATCTCAATGTCAAAGACNTGCTCGCANGATGTCTCTACTTTTTCGATGACATCAGANGCCGGCTGGCNTTGGATTTGTNTGGTGGGTACGCCAGGGCGAGANGCTTGGGTTGACTCATGATAACCCAGTGCCGTTCCNGTTACGGATGCCACAATGATGACCAATCCTCCCAACAAGGAGAGGGCCATGTGACTCCATCGCCAAACGGCAGTCATGTCTCTTTGCAGACTTATTGAACGAACCGAACGTANCGGATGTATCCGGTTCCCTCAAGTTTCGTTGTACTCAAAGAGTCGACCGGCACTTCAATTTCGGCGGGGTAGTAAGATTGATCTTCCACGCCCGTTTCAATTCGGATCAAGTGGTTCGCCTCAAATGCGGACTTCGGAATGTTAAACTCAATTACAGCCCTCTCGCCGCCAGCCAATGTGGCCCCTGTGATTCCATCAATGTTTCGAACCTCNCTTCCGAAATAGGACCACCANTCTTCGAGTTCATAATACCATTCTGAATCATCTCCGATTACGTAGAGGGTTTCCACGTATTGGTGGCTTGAATCCATCAAGCTCACGATGATATAGGCGCCCTCTCCTTCATAGTTGGACATTTGAATCAAGCAGCGGTGGGTGCTGTCTTGNCTTGCCTCTTGGCCCATGGAAGGAAATNCCGGGCTGCAAAGGAACAAGAGAAGCACGCGTGTGGTTGTCCATGGTTTCATGGCTGGAGGAGATTGAAGATGGACGGAAGGTTGNTCAGGCGTTCGTTTTCCTTGGCGAGTGCCAAGGGNGTNTCCCCAAATGGGGTCAGTGCGTCTGTCTTTGCTCCGAGGTTCAACAGCGTCGTGATGATGTCTGCCCCCTCTGCTTGCATCGCCGCCAAATGGAGNGCACTGTAGCCTTCGCTGTTNAGGTGATTTANATCGGTCCCGTGTTGGGAGGCGATCATGCAAAGTCCAGTGTTTCCCTCAGTGATGGCCAGATGAAAGAGGGTATTGCCGTCTGCTTGGGGAGAACTCAAGTCAAACTGCTGTGCCATTAAAAGCCCTGNCTTTTCNTGGAATGCGGCACTGTCCCTTTTGAATGCGGTGGCCAGGCCTTGNAGGAGGANACCGCCATTGTCTTCAGGGGCGACTGAAGCACCTTGGTTTAGGAGAAAAGACACGGCTTCTGGGCTGTTGTAGCGCACGGCATTGGAGAGCGCGGAATGCCCTTTGTCGTCTGTTTGATTGATGTCGATTTCCTCGGACATCAACAAGGCCAACACCGCAGGTTCGTGACTGTAGGCAGCGACCATGAGGGCGTTCTCTCCCTCATCGCTGGACAAGTGCAATGGGGTACCCAATTCGATGAGCAAGTCAAGCGTCTCCGTGGAGGGATTTCCCTGAAGTGCGTACCACAGGGGTGTCTTTCCCTCTTTGCTGGGTGCAGTGAGGTCGATTCCAAGCGAATCCATCATTTGATATGCCGCCACAGGGTTGTCTTTGCCTCTGGTACCCATGGCCACATAGTGGCCAGCATTGCGGCCATCCAATGTGAGGAGTTTGGCATCAAATCCTCGATCCAGGAGCGAGCGTAGAAAGGTGATGTTGCCTCCCTTTGCGGCATAATGAAAGAAGCCAGCGCCGCTGTCATCGACGGATGTAAGCCCGAGTCCTNTTCTATCGAANTAGTCTACGAGTTCGGTGTTCTCGAGGAAGGGTGCTACCAAAAGCAGGGCGTTGGCGCCTGAATGGTTCACTTCGGAGGCGGGCTGTGCTCCATGCTCGATGATGAANTCGTAGAGTGCAACATTGGTTTGTCCGGTGACGGCTGCAAAATTGAGCAGGGAGTAACCGTGACTGTCGATGATGTCCGTTTTGGCCCCCTTGGAAATGAGGGTGTTCATGAATGCGAGATTGTCCCGATAGGCCGCCCAGAAGATGTAAGTCCTTCCGTCGTGGGTGAGTTTGTTGACGTCGTTACCCGGTTGTTCTAAGAGGTACATCAATACATCCTCCGGGGCCCTTTCGATGAGTGCCCAGCTCAAGGGNTCGAAGGCATAACGNCCCAGTTCAGATGGGTCGTTTCCGTTGGCCACACTGGCTTGCACCTGTTCCAGATTTGGGGTGCTTTTCCAGAAAGAGCGCTCGGTCAATTCATTTCTTTCTTGGCCGAGAGATGCGGACGATAGTCCCATCAAAAGAAGGGTTCCGAGGCTGGCGATGAGTCTGCCGCTGCGGGGAGAACAGGTGTGAATCATGAGACAGGTGACGGGGTTCAACGTTCGCGTATTTCCAGCGTAATCGTGCCTGGGTTTCCACTTGAATCGTAGAAGTCAAGGAAGCGGAAGAGAAATTCGCGGCCCACTGCGTCTCGAGCGCAGTAGAGATGGGCGTCATCGACGCTGTACTCTCCCAATTCTAGACTGTAAGACTTCCAATCGTAGCCAATGGCATTCCAGTGGTTCGTGAACTCCATGTCTTCCCAATCTGAATTGAACAGGTCATCCCAATTTTGATCTGTGCCGGCATCGTAGACCAGGGTTCCTTCAGGAATGGAGAGCACGCCAGTGACGAGGTAGGGCAGGGGGCCACCATCGAAATCNAAGATTTCGGTGTATCCCGAAAACATCAAGTGCCAAGTCCCCGGTTCTGGTTCAAGATTCACGGTTTCACCGCTGAGAAGGCTGAAGTAGGTCCACTCCCTGTTNTCATCGAGAGCAAAAGAGGAAGACATGACGGGACCCTGTTCGTCCTTGTATTCCAAGGTTACCTGGTTGCCNTCANTTTGGATGTTGACCATCATGAATCCCATGACTTCGGCGGCGGAAGAGTAACCCATGTCCAACAGGCAGATTTCGCCGTTGGAGAAGTCCACTTGATCCATGACCAACCCGTCATGGGGACCAATAGGAGAGTCAAACCCCCAGAGTGACTCATCCACACTTTCTGGAAATGGATCGTTTAAGTTGGTGTTCTCGAGGGCGGTGACCCGCATGAAGCGGCTGGTGTTGAGTCGGGTCTGGAGGATGGGGATTCCCGATTCTGAATTCACAGCAAAGGCCAAGTCCCACGCTTCTTTNGGGTGAGAGGCCACCACTTCTCCTGTGGACAGNTTGAAGTGGCTTCGGGTGCCATATCCGTCGCCTAGGCTNACTTGGTATGACTCNAGTTGACTTGGCGGCCTTGGCGCAATGGGGCGTTCCTTTTCAATGCAACCAGCGCCCAAAATGGACAACGCGATGAACAGAAGCCCCGTGTATTTTTTGAGGTGGGTCATCATGAAGAAGCAATTCTCATGTTGAGGCGAATGAAATAGGAGCGNCCCCAACTCATGAGGATGCCCGAACCGCTGGTGTGNGCCCCNGTNGGACCGGTCACGTTCACATCTTGGATGTTCATGAGGTTTCTTGCCCCCAGNTCGATTCTCCAGATTTCATTCTTGCTGTTGAACGTTGCCGTTGCATCCCAGAGGGTATATCCCTCCATGGTGGATGTCATGAGTTGGTCTGATGAATCCACATAGTATCGNAGGCTTGGGCCTGTCCACTTGAGGCTGGTGTTGAGGCGGAGGGAGGGGTGAAGGTCCCAGCCTCCGGAAGCGCTCAACTCNGGCGATCGGGTCCACGTAGANCCACCGGAATTCGAGGGCAGGTCATTCCAAATCCATGTCCAAGAGGCACCCGACTCGAGGGTCACCTTGTCCCACTGCATGCTCCATCGTAGGCGCCCACCCTGGGATTTGAACGATCCGATGTTGCGGTATTCGAATCCAGTGGCTCCTTCGATGGCGACAAATCCGATTTGGTTGGATACCACATTTCGGAATCCATTGATTTCGATGGCGGACGACTTCGTTCGTCTCCAGTTGATTTGGAAGTTGTGCGAGGATTCCGCGTTCAAGTCAGGATTCCCGTAGAGTTCGTGGTTGATGTCCACGAATCGGAAATGAAGTTCTTTGAGCGAAGGTGCCCTGAATCCTCGGGCATAGGATGCGCGAAGCCGACTTTGATTGAGGGTCCAAACGGAGTTCCAGCTGGGAAGCATTGGGGCATCGTATTTGGAATTGTAGGCCTGTCTCAGCCCCAGCTCATGCTTGGATTGATCTTGGTTCCAACGAACTGTCGCAAATCCCGCGAGATCCGAAATGCTTTTGGTGTTGCCGTTGATTCTCGGTCCAGTGAACTGCTCCCTCTGNAGGTCCCATCCCAATTTGATGGTCCTGTTGGGGTTCTTTTCAAAGCTCTTCGTTCCCCGGAAATTGACCAGTTCGACTTGTGTGGTGTCCACTGCACCATCATCGGTCAGCAGCGTTTCTTCTAACGTGGTNAGGTCTGTGAGAACCGTGCTCTTGTTCCGCAGGTACAGGTTGTATGACAGGACACCATTCAAGAGGCCATTTGGACCGGCGGCTTTGAACTTGACAAACGGCTGTATGCGCCGCGTTCGATAGGTGTCGTCAAAGGCAGTTTCCTGATAGGGGTTTCGCGGAAGGCCCCGGTTGAAGATGGTTTCGTCGAGCCAGCGTGTGCCTGGGCGAAGCAGCCAATTGCCCAAGTTGAGGGCGCCGGAGACCTCGGCTTGTTGGAGGAGTTTGGGGTTCCACTGGGCCACCCGGCCTTCATCGGCATCGAAGTCTTCTATCCAATCGAATGTGGCGTCTGTTGGACTCCATCCATCAAAATAGATGCGTTGAAATGACGCCATGATGCTGTTTTCACCCCACCCTTTGTCGAGGCGCAAAATCTGTGCATACCGTCCGACAGACTCATACCGCATGTCCGCTTCAACGGATGCGCTGTTGGCNTTGGATTGTTTCGTAATGAGGTTCAGCGTTCCCGCCAGCGCATTGGAACCGTACTCCACGGACATCGGTCCTTCGATCAACTCGATTTGATCGACGTTGCAAAGGGGGAGTTGGGACAAGTCGATCTGTCCGTTCATCCGTCCAATGACCGGCACCCCATCAACCAGAATCTTGACGTTTTCCCCCCCCAAACCTTGGATTTGAAGCCCGCTGCCGAGAACGGCATCCTCCGTAGTGCGCAGGTTCAATTCGTTCCTGAGCAGATCTCGAACGTCAACGGCGCCCGATTGGCTGTTGATTTTNTCCTCTCCCAGTACCCGAACGGGACGCAGTGCCTCGGCTACGCTGGTTTCTCGTATTTCACCCGTGATGACCGCCTCTGANATGAGAATCACATTCAGTGAGTCCTTCTCTTTAGGATTCAGTTCAGAAGCGTTTTGCCCGGACGCAACCGGGCAAAACATGAGCATAGCCAATACAAAAGGNGGGCAGAAACGAAGCCTGAGTTGTCGTCTGGCCTGGGCTTTTTTCATCAGTGNACAATCAGTGTGTGGGACTGGCGATCCTGATCTGAGGAGGTGACCACGCGGTACCATCCTGANGGAAGGCCAGTAGAAAGTGTGGTGCGGAAGGAAGGGGACTGTAGGGTCTGAACCGTTCTGCCCGTGGCATCCACAATTTGGATGGTCATCTGGTCGACACCTTCCCATTCGAATTGGATGGGCTGACCGGCGACTGCGGGATTGGGGTAGAGCTTGGATGCCTCGTTTGTGTTTTCAGAAACAGAGGACGGGGNAGACGTCTGGAGGACCTTGCCCAATTCCACAANGCCNTCTGTGGTCCCGCCAAATCCGGTGAAGACCATACGCCACTGNTCTCCGGATACACTGTTGACGATGTAGCAACGGTCATCTGCCAGCGTGTATCCTGCGCCGAATTGGTAATCCTTCCAGTCGTGTCCCACTTCGTTGGTGGTGGTCACAAAGGCGTCGGGATCTGCTTCGCCATCCACGAAAGGATCTTCAAGGCCGTCCAATTGCTGGACTGAAGTGGCGCGGGACATCAGGGCGCCAGCGACACCGTAATAGTAGTTGTCTCCGAGGTCTTCCATATAGCGCGTAAACATGAAATCCCAAGCTTCGTTTGGTTCCAGGTCGTCAGCAGCAGCTGCACCCAAAGTGTAGTAAGCGAAGTTTTTGCCTTCGTAATCGTCTTTATTCACGGTCACGATGGTTTCATTGCNGCCGTCAACTGACGCACTCCTCAGCGTGTAAACGCCAGATGCGAGGGATTGGGGCTGGACCTTGAACCAGTCGCCATCTAGATTCTGCAGGACATAAACTTTATCTCCTGTCACCACGTGCGTGACCACATTGTAGTCTCCCCATCCGAGATCAAAACCGCCATCGCCGTTTTGATTGAAAGCACCTGCGGCCCAGGAGGTTTGGTCATTGTAGAGGGCCGTTCCAGTAAAAGAGGAGACGTCGACGTTGTCCCACGTGTCTGCATCACCGTATTCATAGAGGCTAACCCCCATTCCTCCATTAATTCGAATTGAACTGCCCATGGGGGCCACGTCAAATGCGATATGCCAGTTGGCCAAGGGTGCGGTGCCTACCACTCCTTCAGACATGTTGTAGAACACCATATTGGCGTATCCAGGCTCCATGCTGAACGTGTCATTGATGACGTCCTGACTAAAGGAATGCAGTGACAGGAACAGGGCGAGAAGGGTCCAAAAGTGCTTCATGGGTTGGAGGGATTGTCTTGGATAATAAAGGAGTTGATGATGTCTTGGGCGCCGCTTTCTGGCATTTCAAAGAGCAATTCGTAGAGGCGCTTTCCATCCACCTTGTTGTGCATGGAGATGGTGTTGTTGTTGTCGTAGATGGCGCTCCAATTGTTGCGAACGCCATTCCAGAAATCGGCGTTGGCTGCCCAGTAGTCGATGGAGGGCTTGCAGTTCTCGTCTGGAATTCGAGTGTAGACGTTCCGCCCTTTCTCTTCCACCAGGACATTTTCTCCCTCTTTGAGCAGCTGAACTTTTTGATTGTCTTGCTCATGAACCCAGCCGGTNGCTGTGATTTCATGACGGTTGCGACGATCCATGACGTCGTAGTCACTTCTCTTGGTGTATTCTCGGCGCGGAAGTGGTGTGCGCGATTCGGCCTCCCAGAAGTGCTTGCCGTCGGCATGAATCCACGTTCCGATTCCGGAATAACGTGGGCTGTCGTCGACCTGGTATACGCTTTGGACCCACCGTTTTTTGCTGTCTTCTTTGGACAGCTCCACGAAGTTCCATGTGCGGTCCCGCTCATACTCCATCATCTTGGTTGGCTGATAGTCCCAGTCCTGTCGCCAGTGCTTGACGACATAGCCCCCCATGGTTAGAAGGTGCTGGAGAACGATGTGCCCTTTGGTGACTTCTACAGGNTGCACCCATTCCGTGGCAGCAGCCGTGTAGTTGTCACGGAACGTGTAATTGGTGTCCGACGCAAAGGTTTCCGCGAACTCGAACGTGATGGCGTAGCAACCGCACATGTCGAGAATGGCATCTGAATCTGCCTTGGATTGGGAGGATGAAACGAGTGGCCCTGCGAGAAGCAGAATGGCCAAGCAAGATGGGAGTCTCATGAGGTGGTGTTGATGTAGAGGAGGTGGCGCCATCTGGACCAGTGGCGAAAAATCAGGGCTGTATTGACCGCCATCATGGTGGTGGTGAAGAGCAATTCCCCAGTCTCCTCAGGTTCAAGAAAGACGTGGAACAAGAAGACGTTGAGGGTGATGGGCCAGAGAATGACTGAGCCAAGGAAATTTATGGGGCGGACCAGGAGCAGGATGGCTCCAAGGAGTTCGAATGCGCCGATCAGTTCCCACAAGTATCCCGTGACCTTCAGGCCTCGNATATATCTGCGCCTTTTGTCGACATTGGGATTCTCGCTTGCCGTCGCCCCCTTCATGGTCTGATTTGTGACGGAGGGGTCCGCGGATTCGCTGAGATGCACCGTTGGTTCTGCGTCGCGGGTGCTGCTGTGAGTCTGATTTTGCGGAACTGGACTTGTCTGTATCAAACTGGGTTTGATTTTCATCCAGCCATGAGATGCCATGGGGTAGGCGAGAAACAGGGATGCGGCCATCCATGCAAACCGCATCAGAAGCTTTGAGATTCTCGAGTTCATGGAGAAGACAAATCACGGAGGCATGATTGGCGCGTGGCATCCCCCATCCGAGGTAATTTAGATTCAGTCTAAATAATTCCCCTTAAAAGGGGAGGCAGCAAGACTCAGGTTCACGTGTCCTTTGCTTCAAATCAAAATCGAGATGAACCGAATACCCTTCTATTTCCTTGTCCTGACCTGCCTGGTTTCAAAGGGGGTGTCTGGCCAGACCACCGATTGCAATGGCGTCATGGGCGGCAGCGCTCTTGTGGACAGTTGCGGCGTATGCCAGCAGGCTTACTTGTACGATTTCATCCTGCACACGGTGCAGTTCGTTGATGTTGCGGGCGATGCGGTTGCGGGTCCGACCCAGATGGTGGTATTGCCGGATGATCCGGGCAATCCATACTGGAACGCCTCCTGTTCGAGCACGCCTGGATGCACGGACCCTACGGCGTGCAACTTCAACTACTTGGCCACGGAGGACGATGGCACCTGTGGTGTGACGGACGATTGCGCAGAATGTCAGGAGCCGTTCTGCTATGATCCGGTGACCCACGCGGTGAGTTATGTTGGCGCGTCGGATTGTGACTTGGTATGGGTGGGATCAGAAAACCTGTCCAACCCCCAGATGAACCCCAACTGGAACAGTGCTTGTGAAGTGGAGGGTTGCATGTATCCAACTGCCTGTAACTATGCGCCAAATGCAGAGCGCGATGACCTCAGTTGTGAGTGGGACAGTTGCATTCAAGAAGGTTGCACATATTCTGAGGCCTTGAATTTTGATCCGGCAGCGGATCGGGATAATGGGACCTGTGCATTTGAAGAGGCGTGCATGGGGGACTTGAACCAAGATGGCGCCATCACGGCCACTGACCTTCTCAGTATGCTCTCAGTTTTCGGCCAGTATTGCGATTAGGGTAAGGGTTCGCTTAGACCGAAAATCAAGGGAAGGCCCGGGGAAAATACCTCGGGCCTTCTTATTTGGACACAGTCTAAATAAATACCCCCAAGGGGGGATGTCGGGGGGCGATGGTCCGTTGTTGATTTGCTCCGTGTTGCAGCTTCCCGTGCTTGATTTGCCAGCGGGGTGAACCCACAACGGTGGGCCTCTAATCGGAAGCCATTTTCAGTCTCGGCCCGGACCTCTCTGTCCGGGCCGTTCTGTTAAGCTGAGGGTCATTCTTCCTCGAGGATGGCCCAGCTTTGTCGCGCAGTCGTGCCGTCGGCGAGCTTGAGCACGACGGAATATGCGCCCGGGTCGAGGTACCCGTCTTCATTGAGCTTTTTCGGAATAAAGGTGAGGGTCTGCCATCCCCGGCGGGTGGACTTGAATTCAGCTTTCATCACAGTGGCACCGGTGCTGTCCTCGGCTTGGAGATGGCATGTCCCGCCCTCGGGAAGAAAGGCGCTGACACTCGCTTCCGGTTCCCAAGCGTCGCCCCAGCCGTAGCCGCGTTGGCCCCAGCCCTCGCGCCATTCGAGTTCGTCGGGCGCGTCGAACCGGAGGGACACCATGTNCACCTCTTCTTCGCTGAGGCCGTCGATGAGTGGTTCGATGTCCAGCACCCAGATGCTGCGGCCGTGGGTGCCGATGACGAGGTCNTTGTCGCGNTCTTGGATGACGAGGTCGTGCACCGGAACGCGCGGTANATCGGGGTGGGCCAGCGACCAGCTGAGGCCACCGTCCATTGAGATGTAGAGGCCACCGTCGGTGCCGCAGAACAACAATCCATCCACATCGGCGGATTCGGCGAGCGCGTTGATGGGCTCCATCGGCAGGCCGCCGCGAACGGTGCCGTCGTCGCCCCTGCGGATCCAGGTCGCACCCCCGTTNTCGGAGATGTAGAGGTATGGGGCGAAGTGGTCGTGCCGGTAGCCGTTGAAGGTGGCGTAGAGCCGGTCGGCATCNTGATGCGACCAGAGGACCTCGGAAATCCAGAGGGAGCGGTCCGGCGAGGCGTTGGGCGCCGGCGGCGTGTGGTCCTCCCACGTGTAGCCGCCGTCCATGCTCGTGTGGAGCAGGCCGTCATCGGAGCCGACGGCGAGTCGGCCGAATCGCAGGGGGCTTTCGTTCAATGCCGTGAGCGATCCGAAGGGGACATTGCCCTGCCGTGATCCGCGGGTCAGGTCGTCGGACATGGCCTCGAAGTCGTCACCTTGGGCGAGCGAACGGTGCACGCGGTTGGACGCCATGTAGAGCACGTCTTGGTGGTGTCGGCTCAGGTAAATGGGGGTTTGCCAATTCCAACGGAGCGGTGTCTCGCCTAGGGTGTGCTTGGGGTGCAGGTAGGCACGGTCACCGGTCTGCTTGTTGGAGCGGGCATACCAACCGAATTGGGAGCCGGTGTACACCGTCTCGTTGTCGCGGGTGTCGACCTGGATTTGCATGCCGTCCCCTCCGTTGAGCCGGTCGTAAGGGTAGTCTCCGGTTTGGTGCCAGCGCGGACTGGCCTCGTAGCCGCTGGGGCCGCGCCAGGTGCCGTTGTCCTGCAATCCACCATAGATGCGGTAGGGGCTGGCATCGTCCACGGCCACGGCATAGAATTGGCCGACGGCGGGCGAGTTGCAGGAGGTCCAGTGTTCGCCGCCGTCGAAGGTGACGTTGATGCCGCCGTCATTGCCGTTGATGAGGTGCAATGGGTCGGCCGGATCGAACCAGATGTGGTGGTGGTCGACGTGGACGTTGTCCTGGGCAATGGACGACCACGTGGCGCCGCCATCGGTGCTCTCCAGCAGCGGCACCCCTCCGATGACGATGTGGGTTTCGTCGGTGGGGTCGACCTCGATCAGGCCGAAATAGTAACAGTAGCTGTAGCAGACTTCGTCCAGACCCTCCACG